>JANXWU010000523.1 GCA_025350985.1 Spartobacteria bacterium
CTTCGCCTTCGGTGAAGACCGCGCAACGTTCATCTGCCACGCGCAGCCGCACCGTGTCTCCGTCCTGGGCGGGGCGGCGCTCGGCGAGCAGGATCATGCAGACCACATCCGCGCCGAAAAGCTGCGGGCTGATGAGTTCGAGATCGACGATCTCACGCACCGTCCAGCGGCCGGTTCCGGGCCGGAAAAACGCGCGGATTTTCGCGCTGTCGTCGTTGTCGCAGACCGAGAGCGGGAGCACGAAGCCGAGGCGACCCGGCGCGCGGCCCTCGCCGCCATTCGGGCGCAGCCAGTAGTCGAGCGCTTTGAAAAGGAAGAGATTGCAGAGATTGCTGCGCGCAGAGAATTCCTCGTCGAAGTAGGCGATGGCTGAGGCATCCAGCGGCACGGTCTGGCGCTCGGGCCGGACGTAGGGCGGATTGCCCGCTACGGCGTCGTAGCCGTAGGTGTCCACGAGCGCGAACTCGTTCAGCTCCCCGGCGAAAAGCCCCGCGGAAATCTGCGGCGCGTGCAGCGAATCGTGACCGCCGGTGACGGTGGGCTCCGGGAAACCGTGCGCCTGCAATTGCTCCCGGAAGGGGAAGAGATGCCAGAGGATTTGCAGTTGCGCGATCGTGGCGGAGAAAGCGTTGAGGTCGTTGCCGCGCACGTTGGCGAGCGTGGCGAGCGCCTCGTCCCAGGTGGCCGCGCCGCGGCTGGCGGCATCGCCGATCATCGCTTTCCACGCCTCGATGAGAAACGTGCCGACGCCGCAGGTGGGATCGAGCACACGATTGCCGGGGCGCAGGTCAAGATGCCGCACGATGAAGCGCGCGACTTCCGGCGGCGTGTAGTGCTCGCCGTATTCTTTGCGCTGCGTGTTGTCGAGGAACTGGCCGTAAACGCCGCTGAGCACGTCCTGCTCGACGGTCGAGAAATCGAAGCGGGAGAAATAAAACAGCGCGCGTTCGATGGCCGTGGAAAGATGCGGGTCGGCGCAGGTGAGAACCCAATCGAGATTGCCCTCCTCGAAAAACGCCGCCGCGAGATGAGCCGCCGCTCCGTAGCTCTCGCGCAAAAACCACGCGTAGCTTTTTTCGAATACTGTGCGCCAAGTCTGAAACGCCGCGACGCCGCCGTTGCAGAGGTAGCGGTTCGCACCGAAGAAGCCGTGATCCTCGAAGAACCGCAGCATCACGCACCGGGCGATGAGCAGACTGGACGTTTCCGAGGCGAGAAGCGTGACCGCGTTGCGGCTCTTTTCTTCCACTGACTCGCCTTTGGCACGGGCCTCGTATTCGGCCAGCGTGAAGCAGCCGAGACGCGCCGCCGCGAGATTGTCGCGGACCTTGCGCCGGAAAGCAGCGACGGCCTCGCGGTGCCGTTTCACCGCTTCGCGATTCGGAACATTTTCACCCACCAGCCGGAATGGACTGAGGTGGAATTCGCGGATGCCAAATTCCTGCGCGAAGGCATCGCGCATTTCGCGAATCTCGCGGGCGCGTTGGGCGAGCGTTTCGAGCGCACGCTGGCTGGCGAGATTGAGCAATTCCGCGGCGCTGCGAAGGGCGAGGTAAAACTCGGCGCGCGCCTCGGCCAGCGTGGACTCGTCGAGCGCATCTGCGTTCGGGCGATTGCTCAGCTTCACTTCCGCAATTGGCGATTCCTCACCGCGCCGGAACGCCGCGAGTCTCGGATTCGACGAAGAATTTTCCGCGTGAATTTCTTGGCACGCGCTGCGCAGCGATTCCTGAGTGAGATCGTCCCAGCGCAGAACGATGTCGCGGCTTGGATCGTATTGCGCCGTCCGGGCAGTGACCGCACGCAGAACGAAACATGCCGGATCGATCATCACGAACCACGCCGTATCGAGTCCGATGTATTTTGCCTTCTCCTGAAAAATGGCTGCGCGGCTCTGAGGGTTTAGAAACACTCCATGCTCATCCTTCACCTCCACCACGAGCCAGCGGACGGGGGAGCTGTCTGGAATGCCACTCGGAGCGAGAACAGACAGATCGGGAATGCCGCCCGCTTGATCGGCGGTATCCACGAGCAAATCGCCGGGGCGATAGTCGAAGACCGTGATGAACAAATCGCGAATGTAGGGATATAAGTTCCGTTCCTGACCTCGGGGACATCCCGCAATCGCCGCGACAATCTCACCGAAGCCAGAGCGGCGGCGGGTTCCATTTTGGCGAGGACGTGGGGCGGGCATCTGCGGATGCTGCCGAAGGAATCATTGGGCGACAAGAAAACCGTCCGTTTGTCAGCGCTAATTTTGCCCCGGCCTATCCCACCCCCTGCTGGGGAATGGAATCGTCGAGCCTATGGTGGTTGGTTTAGCGAATCGCTCTTGTCCGGCTTTTTCTCGAGGCCTTTTTTGTCGGCGGCTTCCACGCGCTTTTTGAAATCCTCGAAGTCTTTCTTCAACTCGCGGTTCGCCTTTTGCAGGTCGAGCACTTCGGTGCGCAAGTCTTTCAAGTTGTCGTTGGGTTTGTTCACCGCGCGCAAGGCGGCGATGGCTTTGTCGGCTTCCTCGTGTTGCGGAGTTTCCTTCGGCATCGACTTGAAAGTTTCCAGCAGCGGAATCGCCTTCGGGTCTTCGAGCAATCCGAGCGCGTGCATCGCACCGAGTTGGAGGCGCTCGCGTTTGTGATTGATGAAGCCAGTCAAAAACTCGCGCACGCTGTCGCGCGATTTTTCGTTGCGGTCGAGATACGCGAGCGCGTCGAGGCCGTGCCCGAAATCGCGGCTGCTGAAAGCGTCCTCGCCCCTCGCCAGAACTTCGCGCAACGGTGCGAGATAGCCCGTGTCGTCCTGCGCGCGCATCGCGGCGATCGCGGCTTCGGCGAGTTGGTTTCGGAAAGAGTCGGCGTGGAGAAACTTCAGCAGCGTTTCTTTCACCGCGGGCTGATGATACGCGCCCAGTCCGCGGATCGCCGTCGCGATGATCGCGGGATTTTTTTCCGTCGCGAGACTCTGTTGCAAAGCAGCCAAGGCGCGCGGGTGGAAGAACCCGCCGAGGTCGCCGACGACCGCGTTCCGCACGCGCGCGTCGGGCTGCTTTCTCGAAGCGGCGAGCGCTTCGAGCGCAGCCTCGGTGTGGATTTTTTTCAGGCTCGCCGCCGCCTTGATGCGCACTCCGAAAAACGCGTCGTCATTGAGCGCGGCTTTCAATTTCGACACGGTTTCGTCGTCGTGTTTTTCGCCCAACTCCTCGGCGGCGAGCACGCGTCCGATGGCATCGGATTGGTCCGCGAGTTGCGCGTGGAGCATGGCCGGCGCGGGCTTGAAAACGATCTTCGCGAGCAGCGCGACTTCGGGATCGATGCGGACGATTTCCGGTGCACCAGCGAGCGGCACGTAGAAATCCTCCTCCTTTTCCTTTACCTCGACGCGGTGATCGATCGACATGCCGTCTTTCATTTTGAAACGCAGCAGCAGCGGAAAACGGAACACGCGCACCAGTTCGCTCGTCTTATGCTGCTGACGCACGGTCACGCGCGCGAGCTTCGTCTTTTCGTCCCACGAATAGTTCACCTCCAGCTCGGGAAAGTGCGCGTGGTACAACCACTGGTCGAAGAACTCATCATACGAACGCCCCGACAATTCCTCGATCACCGCGCGGAAATCCTCGGTCACGACATTTCCGAAACGATGCCGCTCCAGGTGCGTTTTGACGCAGCGCCGAAAAAGCTCCTCGCCCAGTTCGCTGCGGAGCATGTGCAGCACCCACGCACCTTTGCCGTAGGCGCGATTGTCGAATTGCTCGAAGGAGGATTTGTAGCCGCGAAAGACGATCGGCTTCGGCGCGGAAGTGTCGCCGATGATGCCCTGCGCGACGTTGTGCATTTCATACAAAAAGAAATCGCGCCCATGCCGATGCCCGCCCTCGATCGCCGCGTAATACGTCGCGAAACCTTCATTCAGCCAGACATGGCTCCAGTCCTTGCACGTCACCAAATCGCCGAACCATTGATGCGCCAGTTCGTGCGCGACCAGCCCTTCGCTCGTCGTGATGTTCTCGGTCTCCGGCGTGTGGAGCGTCCATTCGGTGAGCGTCGTCAGCGACGTGTTTTCCATCCCGCCCCAGGTGAAATCGCGCACGACGACCTGTCCGTATTGCGCCCACGGAAACGGCACGCCGATTTCCTTTTCGAAAAATTCCATCGCCGGTTTCGTGTCGGCGAAAGTGAGCGCCGCCTGCTTCGCATCCGAGGGCGGCGTGTAAAAACGCAGCGGCAGGTCGCCGTGTTTGTCCTCGAGTTTTTCAAAGTATCCCGCGATCAGCGTGATGAGATAATTCGCGTGCGGCAGTTCCTGTTTCCAATGCACCGCGACGAGCCCGGTGGCCGCGTCCTTTTCCGCTGAAATCTGACGCCCGTTCGACAGCACCATCATCCCTTCAGGCACGCGGCAGGTGACCTCGCTCGTGAACTTCGCGTTCGGGTAATCGTAACAGGGAAACCATTGCCGCGCCTCGGCAGATTCACCCTGCGACCACAGGTGCATGTCCTCCCGGCGGTAGCCATTCGACGGCACACGAAAGTAAAGCCCCTCGCGTGGTTGCGCGGAGTAGCGGACGGTCAGCCGCGTCTCGCGTCCCGCCAGAATCGGCTCGACAAACGTGACCACGATTTCCTTGCCGGTGTTTTGATACGCCTTGATTTTCGCCGTGCTGGAAACTTCGGCGACCGTGAGATCGACGCCATCGAGCCGCAGTTCGTCGAGCGGTTTCGCGATGGGTTTGAAGGTCAGCGTGACTTCGCCGCGCACGGTGCGCTTTTCAAAATCCGGCGTCACGTCGAGCGCGAGGTGTGAGATGTCCACTTTGCGGTCGGGCGCGTATTTGATCTCGCCGGTCGATTCCGCGCCGGAGAAAAACGCCGCATTCTGCCGGCAAACGCGCGATGCGTTTTCCCCGGTTTCAGCGGCGAAAGCGGCGTAGCTGAAAGAAAACCACGCGACGAGCAGGAGGGAGTTTTTCATCGACCGCAGCTCTTATCGAAAGACAAGGCGGATGAACAGCGCGGCGGTTGGCAATTGGTTGCCTTTTACTTTTTTCGCGGTCGCGGCGTGGCATTCGTAGCACTTGTCCGTCAGCAGCGGGCGGATGCGTTTCTCAAAAAAATCGACGCCGGCGGAACCGGGTGAATCCTGTGCGAAAGCCGACACGGCTGCGTGCGCGAGGGCGAAAGCGCAGGCGAAGATAAACGGTCGCGAGGTGGGAAACGAACGAGTCACTTGGGGAGATAGTCCGCCGGGCAGTAAAAGATATGTCGCGGGTGGAGAATCTTAGCAACTGCCGCCGCGGTATCGAATGAGGGCGCCGGCGCCCACTTTGCGCTGCTCGGAATGGCGGGGTGTGCGCACGCAACTTCATTCCCCTCACGCGTTGGTCTGTGATACGTTCGCGCGCGGCCGCCCGCAGCAGCCGGACATGGATCTCATCCTCAATTTCGCCGAAGGACACTGGCGGGACGCCATCGAAATCGCGATCCTCGCGGTCGCGCTTTACTACGGCTACATGTACCTGCGCGGGACGCGCGGCGCGCGCGTGCTCACAGGCTTCGCGCTGGTTTTCCTCACGCTGATTCTCGTCTCGCAACTCCTGCAACTCACGGTCATCGCATGGCTCATCAAGAGTCTCACCGCGTTCCTCGCGCTCACTCTCGTCGTGATTTTTCAACCCGAACTTCGGCGTGGACTCGCGGCGCTCGGCAGCCATCGGATTTTTTCCTCGGCGGTGCAAAGCCGTGAGACGATCGAGGTGTTGACCGAGACGATTTTTGAGTTGTCGAACCGCCAGTTCGGCGCGCTCATCGCCATCGAGCATGACATCAATTTGCGCAGTTTTTCCGAGAGCGGTGTGACCATTGATTGCGAGCTGTCGCCGGAACTCGTGCTCACCATTTTTCAGCCAAAAACGCCGCTGCACGACGGTGGCATGATCATTCAAAACGACCGCATCGCCGCGGCGGCGTGCATCTTTCCGGTGAGCCAGCGCGAAGGGCTCGACCGCAGCCTCGGACTGCGCCATCGCGCCGCGCTCGGCCTCTCGGAGGAGTCGGACGCGATCGCGCTCGTGGTGTCGGAGGAGACGGGCATTGTGTCGATTTGCCATCGTGGTAAGATCGAACGCGATTTTGATCCCGAGAGTTTCAAGCGGCGCTTGAGCGAGCTTTTGCTGGTGAAATATGAAGACATTGTTCCTGAACAACCGGTTGGCGAAGGTGGTATCGATCTTGCTAGCGACCGTGCTCTGGTTCCTCATCAAAAAGAACGTCGAACAGACGACGACCTTGCCGATTAGGCCCGCGCCGCATGCACTTGAAAAACGCTAAACTCGCCCTCGCCCCGGTGACCCCACAGGCAAAAACCCAGCGCAGACTTTTCGGCACCGACGGCGTGCGCGGGGTCGCAAACATCGAGCCTGTCACGGCCGAAACGGCGCTAAAGCTGGGTCGCGCGGCGGCGCACGTCATCACGCAGCTTGGCGGTCACCAGCACGGCCATCGCGCGAAAATCGTGATCGGCAAGGACACGCGGCAATCCGGCTACATGCTCGAAAACGCGCTGGCCGCCGGCATCATGTCGCTCGGCGTCGATGTGCTCGTCATCGGTCCGCTGCCGACACCGGGCGTCGCGTACATCACGCGCTCGCTGCGCTGCGACGCGGGCATCGTGCTCAGCGCATCGCACAATCCTTACGAAGACAACGGCATTAAATTTTTCCGTCGCGACGGCTACAAACTCGACGACGAAATCGAGCGCCGCATCGAGTCGCTCGTCTTCAGCGGCGAGATCGAATCGATCCGTCCGACCGCTGGAAAAATCGGTCGCGCCACGCGCATCGACGACGCGCTCGGGCGTTATGTTGAATACGTAAAACGCAGCGTGCCGCGCCAGTTTTCACTCGAAGGAATGCGCGTCGCCGCCGATGTCGCCAACGGCGCCGGCTACAAATCGACCCCGTGCGTTCTGCGCGAACTCGGCGCGGAAGTCATCGTCGCGCACAACGCGCCGAACGGCCGCAACATCAACAAAAATTGCGGCAGCACGCACCCCGAGGAAATCCAG
>JANXWU010000535.1 GCA_025350985.1 Spartobacteria bacterium
ATAGACCGCCAGGAGAGTGTCAAAGCTGCTGCCTTGCGTGGTGAGGACGTATTGGCCGGTGGACGGCGCGGTCCAGGACCACCAGACCGAATGTCCGCCGGGGTTGCCGGCGTGATCCGGCTCGCCCGTTTCCTTGGTCCCGAATTGATTCGAGCCGCCGATGTTAAAGAAAGGCCCGGTGATGGGAAGTGCGCCGGCGAAGGAGTCATTAGTCGGTGGTGTGGTGACGATGAAGTCCGTGGCGCTGGAGGCAATGCCGAGCGGCGTAATGACGCCGATGGGACCCGTGGTGGCGGCGAACGGAACTAGCACCGTGATTTGAGAGTCGGAGTTGACGGTGAAGTTCGGTGCGGTCGTTCCGATGAGGCCGCTGAAATTGAACTTAACGGACGAGGTGCCGATGAAGCCCGAGCCATTGAGGATGACTTGGGTTCCCACGCTGCCGCTCGGAGGCGTGAAACTGTCAATCGAGGGACTAATGGTATTCTTAGTCCAACTCAGCTGCACCGTTCCAGAATCCGGCCCAGAGCCTTGGTCGGCGCCATCGACGACGACGTAATAGACGACGCCCTTGGCCGCGGCAAAGGTCACGCGGCTCTGGAGCAGGCTGTTGCCGATGTCGTCATTCTCTCCGCCGGGGACAAGGACAAGCTG
Source organism: Spartobacteria bacterium (assembly GCA_025350985.1). GTDB lineage: Bacteria > Verrucomicrobiota > Verrucomicrobiia > Chthoniobacterales > Chthoniobacteraceae > JANXWU01. The sequence goes on from JANXWU010000535.1 coordinate 655, forward strand.
ATCGACGGCGAGTGCGCCGGGAGCGGTGTAAACTGCAAGCAGGGTATCGAAGTTACTGCCGATGGTATCAAAGCTAAAGGTGCCATCCGCCGGGGCGGTCCACTTATACCAGACGGATTTGCCGCCGGGATTTGCCGCATGGTCGAACTCATTGAGTTCCTTGGTGGCATTAGTGTTGTCACCGGAGACACTGCCATTGGGGCCGAGGATGTTTTGCGCGTTGGCAAGGTCGTCGTTGGCGTTCGGGGGCAGGGGAACCACGATGAAAGCAGTGGCACTGAATCCGGTGCCGGCCGCGGCTGGGGGAATGGTATTGGTCGGAGTGCTGACGCTGATGGGGCCGGTGGCTGCGCCGCTGGGGACGACTGCGGTGATTTGATTCGGGGCGTCCACGCTGAAGCTGGCGGTCGCACCATTGAACTGCACGGAGTTAGCCGGGCTAAAGTTCGCGCCGCTGATGATTACCACGTCGCCGGGGCTTCCACTCGCGGGACTGAATCCGCTGATTGAAGGAGGCGTAACACTCTTAGACCACGTAAGCTTAATCAAACCCGTCGCGCCGTTGTAACCATCCACGGCAATCCGGTAAACAAGGTTGCCCGTGGCATTGAAGGTAACCCGGCTGGTGACACTAAGTCCCGAGTCGTCGCTGCTGACGACGGGATTGGGCCGGATCACGCTCGGGCCCGTATAGATGGCGAGCAAGGTGTCGAAGTCGCTGCCCGCGGTGCTGAAGGTATAAGTGCCGGTGGCGGGGCAGGTCCAGTTATACCAGACGGAGGCGCCGCCTGCATTGCCGGCATGCTTGGACTCACCGGGTTCCTTGGTGGCCCCGAGATTGGTGCCGGCGACCATGCCGGCGCTGCCGGAAAGAAGGTAAACAAAGGGCACGGGCAGCTTGTTGTTGAAGTTGTCGTTGGCGACCGGAGGCACGACTTGGAAACTCGTGCTGCTGGTGCCTGAACCATTCAAGGTGTTGACAATCACCGGACCGGTCACAGCCAAGACCGGGACAGTTACCAAAATCTGCGAACCGGACGGGACGCTGAAGTTGGTCGCGGGCACCGTGGTCGCGCCCGTTCCGCTAAAGAGCACGGAGGTGGCGGCGTTGAAGTTTGAGCCGATGATGGAGACTTGGACATTGACTGGGGCGGCGATGGGCGAGAAGCCGGTGATGATGGGGGCGAGGTTGGGAATGCCGTTCAGCGCGCTGGCGAGCAGGGCGACGTTGGGCGCGCCGAGGCCGGTGACCTTGTCGAAGTTTGCGCCGGCGGTGTAGCCGCCGTTGTTGCCCGTGACGATGTCGCGGAAGTTGGTGGTGTTGATCAGCGGATAAAGTTTGGGGTTTATGAAACCGAGCGGCGGCTGGCCGTTCAGGCGGCGCGCTTCGTTGATCAACGCACAAAAGCCGGCCCAAGTCGGGGCCGACCAGCTTGTGCCGCCGATTTTGACCACGCCCTTGAGGGCCGTGCAGTAAATGTATGCGCCGGTGGCCGGGTCCGCCGCCGCGGCCACATCGGGCACGAGGCGCGAGTTGCCGGTAACTCCTGCTCCGGTCTGCCAGGCGGGACGGGTGAATTTGTTGCTGGAGCCGCCACCGCTGCCCGACCACGCGGTCTCGCTGGTGGTAGTGCCCGTGGTGACGGCGACGGTGAGCGAGGTGCCGCCGACGGCGGTGACATTCGGATCACTGGCAGGATAGGAAACGGTCGTGCCGAAACCGGGGAAGGACGAGCCGTCGTCGCCCGAGGAGACAAAGATGCTGACGTTCTGTGCGGTGATGGCGAGGTAGTATTGGGAGTCGGTCGCAATTTGTCCGGCGGAGACCGAGTTTTCCGGTGCGCCGAGGCTGATCGAGAGTTGATGGATTTGCGTCTGCGTTTGCAGATCGTTGACGATGCGTTGCAGTCCTTTGTCGAGATTGACATAGGACAAATCAGATGTCGCATAGACGCGAATCTTGGCCTTGGACGCGATGCCGCTGGTCCATTCGACGTCGAGTGATTCCTCCCCCTGCTGCGTGGGCAGTAGTCCGCCGGGGATGACCTGCACCTTTTCGATATTGCTCAAGCTTTGGGCAATGCTGTTCGCCGTCCAAAATTTCTGCAAATCGCCATCGAGAGGAAAGGTGTCGATGAGGATGGCGATCTTTTCGCCCGCGCCGTCAAAGCCCAGCGTGTGCGCGTTGTAGGCCTTCATGATTTCGCCAATCAAAAAAGGCGGCACGTTGCTGATGAAAGGGTTCAGCCCTGCCGCCGCGGACATCTTGACGGGATGGACGTGAGGTTGGAGGCCGTTGACCGAAAGCGTCACGGCCGCCACGTCCACCGGCAGACTGGGAATCGTGGTCGCCGACGTGTAAACGCCGTCGGTCACCGTGACCTTCGCGAACTGGACCTGCATCGCCTTTTGCACCTGGCCGACTGTGCCCGCCGCAAACAATCCAAGCCGGGTGTCGTCCTGGGCGGTGATGGTCAGATTTTCCGAGGCCGCCCAGCGCAAGACGGCATTGTAGTCTTCCCGGGTCGGGAAATATTTGTCCTGCAATTCCCGGTAGGAGATTTGCTCGCCGGCGGCAATCCGGGCCTGAAGCTGTTCGGGGTTGCGCATCTTCAGCGCCACATGGAATTCGAGTTTTTCGTTCAGATGCTCCGGGCGCAGCGCCTCGATTTTGGTCGCGGCATCGGCGGCCACGGGCCGGATTGCCTGAGGCATTCCGCGCCGCGCCACGGACGCGCCGAGAGCTGGCCAACTGAGCAGCGACAGGAGAAGAAAGGCGGTGGCTTTTTTCAAAAAAGCCGTCCGATGGTCACGACCGCTGCGGGAGGGGGGGAATGGCATAGGATAAAATTTTGCCTATTCTAAAAGGCGCTGGCAACTTAGCAAGTCGTTTTTCGGCATTTTATGTTGTTTTTATGAATGCGAATCCGTTTGCTTGTCCTCTCGAAACCCCGATCCTTTTTCCCTCCATGAAACTTCCCGTCCTTCTTGCCGGCTTGCTCCTGTCCGTCGTTTTCTGCTCACAAAATTCCGCCGAAGCCTCCGACTGGCCCGCCTATCGCGGCCCCAATCACGACGGCATCGTGCCCGACAAAATCGCCCCGATCAAATGGGGAGCCAGCGGGCCGGCGCAGATTTGGAAGGCACCGGCGACGACTGGATTCAGTTCGTTCGCGGTCGCGGGCGGGCGTTCACACTCATGCAACGCAGCCTCGAAGGCGTGAACACCGAAGTGTGCGTGGCCTTTGACGCGCAATCGGGCAAGGAGTTGTGGGCGGCGCGTTTCGGCTACGCCAAATACAAAGGCGGCGGCGATTCGGGCACTTCGGATAACAAAGGCGGCGACGGGCCGCGCTCCACGCCGGCGACCGATGGAAAGTCGGTGTTCGTGCTCGACTCGCATCTCGTGCTGGCGTCGCTGGACGCCGCCAGCGGGAAGCTCTTTTGGAAAAAAGACATCGTGGCCGAGCATGCCGGGCGCGTCATCGCTTGGGAAAACGCCGCGTCGCCGCTGCTCGAGGGCAACCTCATCTTCGTCGCGGGTGGCGGCGCGGGACAATCGCTGCTCGCGTTCAACAAAACCACCGGCGCGGTGGTGTGGAAAACCGGCGATGAAACGATGACCCACGCCACGCCCATTATCGCGACCATGCTCGGGGTGCGGCAGGTGATTTTCTTCACCCAAAGCGGCCTCGTCTCCGTGTTGCCGCAAACCGGCCAGCCGCTCTGGCGCTACGCTTTCAAATACAACACCTCGACCGCCGCCTCGCCCGTCGTCTGGAACGACATCGTTTATTGCTCGGCGGGTTACGGCGTCGGCGCGGGCGCGTGCCGCGTGAGCAAAAGCGGGACTGGATTTGCCGCGACGGAAATCTGGCGCAAGCCCAACGACTTGATCAATCACTGGAGCACGCCGGTGGTGAAGGACGGCTATCTTTACGGCATGTTCAGTTTTAAAAAATACGGCGAGGGGCCAATGAAATGCGTCGAAATCGCGACCGGTGCCGAGAAGTGGTCGCAGCCGGGATTTGGTCCCGGCCAGGTGATTCTCGCCGGCAACGAAGTGATGGCGTTGAGCGACAAAGGCGAATTGGTGCTCGTCGAAGCCACGCCGAAAGGCTACGCGGAAATCGCGCGGGCGAAGGTCGTCGGCGGCAAATGCTGGAGCACGCCGGCGTTCGCCAATGGCCGCGTCTTCGTCCGCAGCACGACCGAAGCCGCTTGCGTCGATGTCGGTGCGAGAGCGTCGGCCTCGCGTTGAAGGCGTGACTTTGCCGCGAAAATTCCGTGTTTGCGCCGGGGGCAGGCGGCGACAAATTGCCGCCATGCCCAATGTGCTTCGCCTCTTTGCGCTGGTTCTGGCGCTGCCGCTCGCGCTTCACGCCGGGGGAGAATGGCCGCAATTTCGCGGCCCCGGCGGAGAAGGCCACGCGGATGATCACGCCGTCCCGCTGACGTGGAGCGAAACGGAAAACGTGAAATGGAAAACGCCCATCGCCGGTGAAGGCTGGTCGTCGCCGGTGATTTCGGGGAACGACATTTGGATGACCACCTCCCTCGACAAAGGCCAGTCGCTGCGCGCGGTGTGCGTCGATTTCCAGTCGGGAGCGATTCGTCACGACGTCGAGGTTTTCCACGTCGCCGCTCCCGATTCCAAACACGATCTCAACAGCTACGCCTCGCCGACGCCGGTGCTCGCCGGCGATTTGGTGCTCGTCGATTTTGGGCGTTACGGCGCGGCGGCTCTTTCGGCCAAAGACGCGCGCGTCCTCTGGCGGAATGAAGATTTGCAAGTCGATCACCAGACCGGGCCGGGGAGCTCGCCCGTGGTTTACCGCGACAAAATGATCGTGGTGCGCGACGGCATCGACCGGCAGTTTATCGCGGCGCTGGATGCGCGCACGGGCCGGCTCGCATGGAAGACGGAGCGATCGGTCACGCTCACCAAACCGTCGAACACGCACAAGGCGTTCGGCACGCCGCTTTTGATTTCGGTGGCGGGCCAGGACCAGCTCATCTCCCCGGCCGCCGAGTGGCTCTACGCCTATGCGCCGGAGACGGGCAAAGAACTTTGGCGCGTGCATTATCCGGGCTATTCCAACGTGCCGCGCCCGGTCTTCGGCCACGGCTTGCTTTTTGTGGCGACCGGCTTCGACCGCCCGGAATTCTGGGCGATCAAACCCGGCGGCGACGGCGATCTTTCCGCCACCAACGTCGCTTGGAAAATCGTGACCGGCGCGCCCGCGCAACCTTCACCGCTGCTGGTCGGCGACCTGCTTTATTTGGTGAACGACAGCGGACTAGCCAGTTGTCTCGACGCCAAAACGGGAGAGATGAAATGGCGCGAGCGACTCACTTCCAAAAACGGCATCGGCGGCCAGTTCTCAGCCTCGCCGTTGTTTGCGAACGGGCGGATTTATTTCTTCGACCGACAGGGTTTAACCACGGTGATCGAACCGCGGGACACGTTCCAGGTGCTCGCTCGCAATGAACTCGACGACGGCTTCATGGCCTCCGCCGCCGTCGCCGGCAGATCGTTGGTGTTGCGCACCAAAAAGGCGTTGTATCGCCTGGAAAAATAGCAGCCTCCCCGCGCCAAGC
>JANXWU010000317.1 GCA_025350985.1 Spartobacteria bacterium
GCCGCGATCTTCATGCACTTGATGGCCGAGAGGTGGACGATCTACCGCTTCCTGCTCATCACCGTCTTTTTCTTCGCCGGACTTTTCCTGCTCACGCTCCTCGCGTGGTATGACCCGATCACCAGGCACTGATGTCGCTCAAGCATTTCCATATTTTGTTCGTGACGATTTCGACGCTGCTCGTGCTGTGGCTCGCCTGGCTGGCGTGGGGCATGTATCGCACCCAAGCTGGAACGCTTTACTTGATGCTCGCGCTTCTCGCCTCTGCCTCGACGATCGCCTTGGTCGCTTATGGCGTCTGGTTTTGGAAGAAAATGAAAAAGCTGATCCTGTGAAAAAGCTTTCGCATATTTTCGCAATCACCCTTGCGAGCGTCTTGCTGCTCATGCCGAAGACCGCGTCCGCCTGCGCCGTCTGTCTCGGCGGGTCCGATTCCGCAGTGCGACCAGCCCTGAACGCCGCGATCTATGTCATGCTCGGCGCGATTGGCTCGATGCTCGCCTGCCTCGCCGGCTTCATGGTTTACCTGAACAAACGGGCGAAAACCCACGGCACCGATCCAGCCGATTCCTGACCTATGCTAAACCGAATGATGGGGATTATCCCCAACGCCTCCGAACACGGCTACCAGATCGACTTGATGCTGGAATTCTGCCACTGGTTCATGCTGGTTTTGTTCGTCGGCTGGTCCGCCTTCTTCTTGCTGACGCTGATTAAATTTCACCGTTCCCGTCATCCCAAGGCCGACTATTACGGCGTCCGCACGCACGCTTCGACGCACGTCGAATTTATGGTCGTGCTCGTCGAAGCCGTGCTGCTGCTCGGTTTCGCGCTTCCTCTCTGGGCCAAGCGCGTCAACGATTTCCCCAAACCCGGCTCCAATCCACTGGTCATCAAAGTCATCGGACAGCAATTCGCGTGGACCTTTTGGTATCCGGGCGCGGACGGGAAATTCGGCAAGCCGAACCCCGATATGGTCACGCCGGACGACTCCGATCCCAGCGGCAAGGATGATGTCGTTTCCCCCGGCGAACTGCATCTTCCATTGGGTCGTCCGGTTATTTTGGAAATCACCTCGCGTGACGTGATTCACAGTTTGTCGCTGCACTCGATGCGCATCACGCAGGATGCGATTCCCGGCTCGCGGTTTCCGGCATGGTTCACGCCGATCAAGACCGGCGAATACGAGATCGTGTGCGCGCAGCTTTGCGGGATGGGCCATGGCAACATGAAGGCGATGATGTTCGTGCAAACGCCCGAGGAATTCGACGCTTGGCTGAAACAGAACGGCCCGCAACCCGCTGCCGGAGCCGCTCCCGCGCCTGCGGCCGCAGCTCCCGCTCCCGCCAAATAATTTTGTGGCCGCGAGCGCTTGGGAGCGCACGCACCTCGCGTGCTGTCGGAAAGCGTCGCCGACAATTTCAGTGTTGTGAGCACCTTTGCGAGGCGCGTGCGGACCTCACCACTCGTTGCGTTTAAGCCAACTTCGAGCATGGTAAATGTCCACTTTCAAACCCGCTGATGAGTTCAATCCACACTTGGGCGCCGCATCTCGCGATTACGCTTGTCTCCATTCTCGCGTGGCGATTTCTCAGGCTTGCCAGCTTCGCGCGTGTCACCGTTGCCGCGACCCTTTTTCTCATCTTCCTGGGCGGCATGGTCACCAGTCACGACGCCGGCCTCGCTGTGCCCGATTGGCCGTTGAGTTTCGGCGAAATTAACCCCGACGGCTGGTGGAAAATCCCAAACGTTTTTCTCGAACACGGCCATCGGTTGTTCGCGCAATTTGTCGGATTGCTCACGACCATTCTCGCCATCCGCATCTGGAAAAACGATCAGCCGGGTTGGATGAAGGCGCTGGGCGCGGCCGCTTTTATCGGCGTCTGTCTTCAGGGTGTCCTCGGCGGTCTCCGCGTCACCCATATTTCCACGACGCTGGCGATCATCCACGCCTGCACTGCGCAGGCGTTTCTTTGTCTGCTCATCGTGATTGCCATGGCTCTTTCACGACGCTGGATCGACCGTGACGGTGACCTTTCGGTAAGAGCGCTCGGCTGGATTCGCCCGTCGAGTTGGCTGCTTGCACTCTCTGTTTATTTGCAACTCATCCTCGGTGCGGTGACGCGTCACCTCTCGCGTGAAACGAACGCTGGCCTTG
>JANXWU010000053.1 GCA_025350985.1 Spartobacteria bacterium
ACGATCATCATCATGACCTCGAATGTCGGCGCGGAGACTTTGCGCAAGCAGACGACGCTCGGCTTCGGGGCCAAGAGCGCGGTCGATGAGCACGCTTACGACGCGATGAAAGACCGGCTGATGGAAGAGGCAAAGCGCGCGTTCAAGCCGGAGTTTGTGAACCGGCTGGACGACATCATCGTCTTCCACCAGCTCGCAAAACCGGACCTTATTAAGATCGTTGATCTCGAGGTCGCGAAGCTGATCGAGCGGGTGAAAGGCAAGGACATCCACGTTGTGCTCGACGAAAAGGCGCACGAGTTCCTGATCGAGAAGGGCTACGATCCGCAGTACGGCGCACGTCCGTTGCGCCGGGCGGTGGAGCGTTATCTGGAGGATCAGCTCGCCGAGGATATTTTACGTGGAACGATCAAGCCCGGCGATAAGATCAACGTCACCGCCGAGAAGGGGAAACTGGTGTTTAACCAGCCGGAGGCGGCAGCGGCAGCGAGTTAGTCGTATCGTATCCGACCGAAAAAGGCCGCGTGAAGCGCGGCCTTTTCATTTTCCGGAAGGCCCGACTGGTTTGTTCGCGCGGGATCGTTTTTCGACGCCATTTCCTTCTTAACTAAACCCGTCTCGGCGCGCCGAATAAGTTGACAAACTCGCACGCCTCAGGCTCTTTGCTGGCTCATGAAAACCACCGCACTTTTTGCCGCCGCGCTCGGTCTTTTCGGCGTCGTCCTCCTCTCCGGCTGCGCCGCGACGCAGCACTCCTCGTATCACGTCACGGCCTACAAGCCGCACGATCCCTCCAAGGTCCGCGTCAAGCTCTCCACTTCCACGCAGCACCTCTACGTCATGGAAGGCGACCGCTGTCTGATGGCGACCTACGCGAACGTCGGCAAGCCCGGCACGGCCACGCCGCACGGCCATTTCACCATCATCAACAAAGACAAAACCCGCCGCCGCCAGAGCGAACCGGATCGTGGTTACCCGATGGCCTACTGGTGCGAGTTTGCCCCGGCGTATGGGTTTCACGAAGGCTTCGTGCATCCTTACCCCCACACGCACGGTTGCGTCCGCCTGCACAAGGAGGCGGCGTCACGGCTTTTTGCACTCGTTCATATTGGCACGCCGGTGGACATCGCGGCGACCCATCCCGAGGACGCTACTTTTGGCAAAAAAATCCAGTCGCTGGACCAGAGCCGCGATCCCGATCCGCCGCGCGATTTCATGATGTCGTCGGCTTGGTTCAGAGACCCGGCGGGCCCGTTGCTCATCGAGCAGTAAAAAGTTCCCTGCGCGAAATCTGGAGCGCCACCCCGCAGAAATCGCTGGAGACTTTTTACTGAGTCCCTCAGTTCCAGACCCAAATCCCGTTATGCCCGAAATCGCCGCAGCCCCTGCGCCAAAGCGCGTCAATCTCCGCACGCCAGAAGTGATGACCGCTGTGCAGGCGCAGGTCGAGTCGCATTATCGCAGTGAGATCGTTGAGAAATTGCGCGCGCGGGGCGGGACGTTTTCACTCGGCGGCATCACGATCAAACTCGCGAAACAATTCGGCTTTTGCTACGGGGTCGAACGCGCCATCGACCTTGCCTATGCGGCGGCAAAGGTCTTCACCGACCGGCGTCTTTTCATTCTCGGCGAAATCATTCACAACCCCGAGGTGAACGAGCAAATCCGCACGCTCGGAATTAAAAATCTCATCGGCACGACCAAGGAAGCCGAAGTCGAGGATCTCAGGGCGGATGATGTGGTCATCGTGCCCGCATTCGGCACCGATGTCGCCACGCTGGAAAAAATAAAAGAGCGCGGCTGCCAGCTTGTCGATACGACGTGCGGCGACGTGATGAGCGTGTGGAAACGCGTGCGCCAAAACGCAAACGACAACGTCACCTCGATCATCCACGGCAAAGCCGAACACGAGGAAACCAAGGCTACCGCGTCGCGTGCGCTCGCGAACGGCAAAGGCCATTACCTCGTCGTCCTCACGCTCGATGAAACGGATTACGTCTGCGATTACATCCGGCGCGGCGGCGACAAGCAGGCGTTCCTGGAGAAATTTCGCGGCGCTTTTTCACCCGGCTTCGATCCCGACGTGCATTTGAAAACCATCGGCGTGGCCAACCAAACCACCATGTTGCGGGGCGAAACGGAGGAAGTGCAGCGGCGGATCGACGCTTCCATCCGGGACCGCGACGGAGTGGAGGCCGCGCGGCAAAATTTCCGATTTTTCGACACCATCTGCGGCGCGACGCAGGAGCGGCAGGACGCGCTCCGCGTGATGTTTGACGAGCACATGAATTTGCTGCTCGTCGTCGGCGGTTACAACAGCTCGAACACCTCGCACCTGGCCGAAATGGGCGAGCAAAAACTGCCGACCTATTTCATTCGGAACGCCAGCCGGCTGGAATCCAAGACGCGCATCGTCCATTACAATCTCCATCAGAAAGCGGAGGTCGTGTCCGAGAACTGGCTTCCCGCGACGCCGGTCACCATCGGCGTCACCGCCGGCGCGTCTTGTCCAAACAATTTGATCGAGGAGACGATTTTGCGCTTGTTCGCGCTGCACGGCATCAGCGCCGCCGAGTTGCTGGCCGCTTGATGAAGTGGCGTTGCCCGGTGCCGTCGTGCTCGATTAGAGTGTGCGCATGGAGCCCGAGCTTTTCACGATTTCCGCGTTGAAGCGCGCCGCGCAATCCGGGCGCATTGAAGCCCGCGTTCACGGTCAGGTCGAGTCGATTGAGCGCAAGGAAACCAGCGCGCAAAAACCATTTTTCAAACTCGTCCTTGCCGACGCCGAGACGAAACTCACGCTGAACGCGTGGAGCGACGGCCCCGCGTTTGAACATTGCCAGGGGCTCGCGCGCGGGGCTTTTCTGGAAATAGGCGGAGATTTCGCGCACAACGGCAGCTTCGGCTTGGAATCGAAACGATGGACGTGCCGCACTTTGACGGACGGGGAGCGCGACGCGTTGCTCGGAGGCTCCGATTCGTTACGCGAACGCCAGCAGGCGGATTTTGATTTCATCGTGCAAACGACAAACGCACTCACCGACCCGCGTCTCCGCGCACTCGGCGAGCATTTTCTCGCCGACAACGGCCCGCGTTTCCGCCGCACCGCCGCGGCGCGCGACTATCACCACGCGCGCCGAGGCGGCTTGGTCGAGCACACCGCGCAAATGATGCGCAGTGCCGTCGCGCTTTGCGGAGTCTATCCACAACTCAATCGCGACCTTCTGCTGGCGGCGGTTCTCTTTCACGACTGCGGCAAGCTTTGGGAAAATGCCTTGCCGGAAAGCGGCTTCACGATGGGCTTTGATGAGCGCGGCGAGTTGCTTGGGCACATCGCAATCGGCGTGGAAGTCGTGAATGGGCTTTGGCGAAAGTTGCAGTCCGGCGACGAATTCGAGTCGTGGAAAACGCTGGAGCCGGCGAGCGAAGACGTGCGTTTTCATTTGCTGCATTTGATCCTGTCGCACCACGGCGAAAAG
>JANXWU010000073.1 GCA_025350985.1 Spartobacteria bacterium
GACCCGACGTGCAGCGACCTCACCGGCCGCACGCTCGAACTCCTCGGCTACATCGGATACAGCCGCCGCTCGCACGTCGTCCAGCACGCGCTTCACCAAATCAAAACTACGCAGGAACACGACGGCTCGTGGTACGGTCGCTGGGGCGTGAACTACATTTACGGCACCTGGCAGGTGCTGCGCGGCTTGCGCGCCATCGGCGAAAACATGCGGCAAGATTGGATCGTCCGCGCGAAGGAATGGCTTGAGAGTTGCCAGAACGAAGATGGCGGCTGGGGCGAAACCTGCGCCAGCTACGACGACCCCTCGCTCAAAGGCAAAGGCGACAGCACCGCCTCGCAAACCGCGTGGGCGCTCATGGGACTCATGGCCTGCGCGCTCTCGCCCGAAGAACTCGATCGCAAGTCGCTCCGGCGTGGCATCGACTGGCTCGTCGCCACGCAAAACCGCGACGGCTCCTGGACCGAACCGCAGACCACCGGCACCGGCTTTCCACGAGTGTTCTATTTGAAATACGACATGTATCGGAACAACTGGCCGCTGCTCGCTCTCGCCACTCACGCGAACTACAAAAGCGGCATCTTCCACCGGCACAGCTTCTACCGGGTATAAGCGCCTTCTACTTCGGCAGCGTGAAGCGGGTTATTGATTGCGATGACCCCGGCTAAGTATCGCAACAAACAAGCCCGCGATGAAAGCCACCCTTTGTCTGCTCCTGCTTTTATGTGCGCACGCCCTGTCCGCCCGTGCCGGCGATGTCGTGCGCGTCAAGGCGGCTGTTACCCAGACCGATAAAGAAGGAATTAAGACCGTCACCCCTGTTCCGCCGTTCGACGCGATTCCCGGTCTGAAGACATCTGTTCCTCTGGGGGATCTGCAATTGGATTTTGTCGCCACGATCAACAAGGACAAAACGATCCTGCTGGAAACGACACTCAGCTCACAAAGCGGAGCGGACAAACTGGTTTCACCGCGAATCGTCGTGCGCGATGGACAAGCAGCCGCGATTGAGACCGGTTCATTAAAGATCGAACTAAGCGCTACAATTAGGTAAGCTGGATCACTTGGCTGCCTGATGGTTGGATAGGCCGAGCTATAATGCCATGGACCGCGTCCGGCCTTTACGCTGAATCTTAAGGTTTCGTGTAGTAGCGCACATAATCTACGACCAGCTTTACCTTGCTCGTCGCCCGGTCGCCGTAGCCTTCTTTGGGAACACGGCTCGACCACGCCTTACTATCGACTTCGGTGCTCAATATAATGAACTGCGTCCGTTTCGACACCGGCCCATCGATACTCCAAAACTGCTTGCCGTCGATAAAGAACCGATAACCGTCCTCCGACCATTCGCAGCCGTAAACGTGGAAGCCCTCCGCGAGTCCCAAGCGTCCGGTCGCGTGCGACTTTACCTTGTGATCCTTGCCATAGCCGTCGTAATGCAAAGTAAAGTTAGCCGTGTTCGCGATGTCTTTCATCTGGTCATCGACCGAGCGATGCTCGACGAAATCAATCTCCGCGCCCGCCTTCGCCACGTCGCCCACCGGCTCGCCGATAGTCAATGGCATAGACCAAAACGCCGACCACGACCCCGGAGCGTCGGCCCATTGGATGCGCGCTTCCCAATAACCAAAGCGGCTCTCATACAAGCCCTGTGTGCTGATGACTCCGGTGAAATGCTGTCCGTTCTCGGTGTAAGTCGTAATCGAAAGATAACCGTCGCGCACCACTACAGCGTCAGGGGTGTCGGTGGCGTCGCGCCGTTTGCCAGGGAACCAATGCTTCCATTTTTTCGCGTCAAGCTGCGCGCCATCGAACTCGTCGGCCCATTGCAGTTTATAACCTGACGGCGGCTCAGCGCATGCCGAAGCGGTGAGCGCCAGGAGAAAGGCGAACAGGAGTAAGAAGGAGCGGGTCATGATAATCATAATTAGGTTCGGCAACTTCAACTGAGGTCGTATCAGCACTTAGTAATACGCTGATTTTTATCCACAGATTACGCAGATCTTCACAGATTTATTTAACTTAAAGCAGTTTCGGTTTATGAAAATCTGCGTCAATCTGCGTCAATCTGTGGATAACCTCCTGCTTCCAAGCCGATATTTTCGGAAGTGTGACATCTGACCCACAATATCAAAGTTAAAGTGCGAAACCGCACTCCTTGCGGGCGACCGGATCGTTTAAGATTTTCAACCGCGCCTCCAGACAGCGCGCTTCTTCCTCCACATCTTCCCAAGCCTGATGGCGGTAGGCAAAGGAAATGTATTCGGCGTGATCCTGCAAATGCACACGCAGCAGGGCTAGGTGTTCACGGATGTAATCGTGCGCTTCCTGCGTCGCGCACCGATTCATTAAGTCACTTACTTTGTCTCGGTCCCAATGGAAGGGCATGTGAGTTCAACCTAAGGATAGTTATAAGACTCCTGCTCCCAACTGGATTTTTCCTCGGGGAAAAAGTTAGTGGCAGCAGCAGTTAACCCGCAACGATGTTGACCAGTTTTCCCGGAACCACAATCACCTTGCGAATGGTTTTGCCTGCTGTGTGTTCCTGCACTTTTGGAGTCGCGAGCGCGAGCGTTTCCACCTCGCCAGTCGTGGCATCCTTCTTCACCACGATCTTGTCCCGCAGCTTTCCGTTGACCTGAATGGGTATTTCAATCTCGGTCTCAATGAGATACTTCTCCTCCCACTCCGGCCACGGATGGCGGGACAATGTAAAATACTGAGGACTTAGGATTGAAGGAATCGCACTCAGCTTTTCCCATAGCTCCTCGGTTAGGTGCGGGGCAAATGGGTTAAGCAACTGTAAGAGCACGCGGAGTGCGGACACGGGACGCGCGGGAGCATTTACGAACGCGTTGACGAACACCATCATCTGCGAGATCGCAGTGTTAAAGGCCAGCGTCTCTATGTCTTCTGTAACTTTCTTAATGGTCGCGTGGATGACGCGAAGCTGCGCGCCAGTCGGCTCCACGTCATGCACGAGTGTCGAGAGTGCCCATGATCCGTCCTGTTGCTCTTCCATTACCAGCCGCCAGACGCGCGCGAGAAATCGCGATACGCCCTCCACCCCGGTCATGCTCCACGGCTTGGTCGCTTCAAGTGGCCCCATGAACATCTCGTAGCAGCGCAGCGCATCCGCGCCATATTGCTCTATCACGTCGTCGGGATTGACGACGTTGCCGCGTGACTTGCTCATCTTTTGACCGTCTTCGCCGAGCATGAGTCCTTGATTAATCAAACGCTGAAAAGGCTCCGGCGTGGAGACATAGCCTAAGTCGAAGAGCACCTTGTGCCAGAAGCGCGCGTAAAGCAGGTGTATCACGGCGTGCTCGGTGCCGCCGACGTATAAGTCCACGCCGCCGGGCTTGACTAAGTGATTTTCCGGAAGGACATTTGCAACTGTGCAGCGGAGCGTCTTGGACGTGACTGAGGGGGGCGCCTTCGGAGTGACATCCCTCGCCGCTGACACTTTCTGTTTCCAGAAAGTGACCAGATGAAGTTGCTCGCGGCGGCTCCGCAGCTCTTCGACGACGTAAACGAAACCGTTGACGCGTTTTTTTGTGATGAAACGTTTCAGTCCGCCGGAATGCGGAGCAGCAAATTCCACGGAATCGGGCTTGGCGAGAATTTCCGGCAAATTTTCCAAATCACTCGCGTCCACGGCGATTCCGCCGCGTGCTTCTTCAAAAAAAGGGACACTGTGTTGTTTCCAAACATGGCGTACGGAATAAACGTCGAATGCATGATGAAAATTCTGGAGTTCGTCTCCCGAGGCCTGTTTTGCCAATCGCGCAAAATCTTCGCTCAAGCGTGCGTAAGACAGTGAAAACGGCGGACGTTTTCCGCGCTCGAACAGCGCGCGATCAAGCATGGATTTCACGATTTCATGCCAGGTCGTTTCGTCATAAAGACAAACACCGGTGGCGGCGTGCCAGCCTCGCATCCAATAGCTTTCCGCTTCAGTCGAGATGAAGCGCGCATAGTTTTTCGCGTCGCAATAACGAAGGTAATACCAGCACGAGCCGGCCCACTGCGGCATTGTGTTCGTCTCGCGCGTCGCGGTTTCGGAGTAACGAATCCAGTCGGTTAGCTTTGAGAGCGGCGGCTCGGCGGTGCCGGTTGGCTTGAAGTCGTCCATCGGCGGCGGCACGACGGGCAGTTCGGACTCGGGAAGTGCCTCGTGTTTTCCCTCGCGCCAGATCACCGGAAACGGCTCGCCCCAGTAGCGTTGACGGGAGAAAAGCCAGTCACGAAGTTTGTAGTTAATCGAGCGTTTGCCGATGCCCTTTAACTCCAGCCAGTCGGTGATTTTTACTTTTGCCTCGTTGGTTGTCAGGTTGTCGATCAGCGGAGAGTTAACGGCAAAACCTTCGCCGACGAAGCATGCAAGCGGCGGCGAGCTGCACGGGCTTTCTCCCCCGCCGGCAAGACGCGGAGTGGGGGAAACGACTTCGCGAATCCGCAGATGAAACTTTTCCGCAAACTCCCAATCGCGCTCGTCGTGCGCGGGCACGGCCATAATCGCGCCCGTGCCATAACCCATGAGCACATAGTCAGCGATCCAGATTGGGATGCGTTCGTCGTTGACGGGATTAGTCGCATAAGCCCCGGTAAAGACGCCGGTTTTCTCCTTTGCCAACTCGGTGCGTTCGAGATCGCTCTTTCGCGCCGTCTTCTCTCGATATTCCTTGATCAAGAGTCTTTGCTCCTCGCTCGAAATTTCATCCACGAGACGATGCTCCGGTGCGAGCACCATGTAAGTCGCGCCGAATAGAGTGTCGGGTCGCGTGGTGAACACGCGGATGATTTCTTTGGAGCCTTCTATTCTGAAATCGACCTCCGCGCCTTCACTCCGTCCGATCCAATTCCGCTGGAGCAAGCGGATCGACTCCGGCCATTCCAGGCCGTCGAGTTCGTCAATGAGCCTTTGACTATAGGCAGTAATCCGGAGCATCCATTGCCGCATCGGCCGGCGCTCGACAGGAAAGCCGCCGACTTCGCTTTTCCCGTCTATGACTTCTTCATTAGCCAGCACCGTGCCGAGCTGTGGGCACCAATTAACCGGAGCTTCAGAGACATAAGCCAGCCGAACACTGTCCAAGCTGGAGCCTTTATAGGTCTCCACCGGTTCGGCTTTATTAGTCTCAGGGTTAAACCATGAGTTATAGAGCTTCAGGAAAATCCACTGCGTCCACTTGAAGTAATCGGGGTCG
>JANXWU010000088.1 GCA_025350985.1 Spartobacteria bacterium
CTCGAGCACGTATTCACCCGTGAAGGTTTCACCCCCGCTGCGAAAACTCTGCGGCCCGATGAACGGCTGCGCCCGCGGAGTGAGATGAAGCGGGCCGAAAGTATTCCGCCGCGTGAGCCACACGTCGCAGAGCACCTCGCCTGTTTTGCGTGCAGCGGCGGGAACGTCCGCGACCCACGGCGGCCATGCGATGAGCGCGCCCGTCTCCTCGCCGGGCGCGCGCACCTGCGCCACCGCGCCGCCGAAAGCGCCGACTTCCAGCCGCGCGTCGCGAGCTTCAGCGGCGGCGGCCGGGAGCCGATACGTGATCCTGCCGGAATAAAACGGCAGCCCCTGCTGCGTCACATCGCGTGGAGCGAGCAGGTCCGGCAGAGCCGTCAGCCGCGGGAAACTCGCCTCTAGGACGACTCCGAAATTTCCGACCAGATAAATGGCTTCGAGATCCGTTTCGGCGTGAAAATCGAGATGAAGAGAAATTTCATTTTCTCCCAACCGCAGGGAGTGCAGTGGCACCCGCTGCAAACACGGATCAATGAACCACGCGGGTTCGCCGGGTGGCCTGACCTCTTGGTCATTGACGGCGATGCGGCAGCCGCCCGGATTCTCGATGAGAAGGTCGATGCCTTCCGGCGGCACATGTGAAACGGCAAAGCGAAACCGCAGCGTCATCGGCGTGCCGGAGCGGACTCCATTGATCGGCTTCCGCGCCCACGGCTGAATCATCACGCCCGAGCGTGCCTCGAAGCCGAGTTCGTTCCGCAGTGCCTCGTCGATTTTCAAGATTTCCGCCGCCGCGCGCCACGCGCCGCCATCCAGCCGGCACTCGGCAAAGTCGAGGACGCAAAGATTCGGCTCGTCGAGCTCGTAAGCGAATGGCCCCGAAAGGCTGATGGATGCGGCATCCGCAGGCGGGCGGCGTTCGGACAGAGTGGGACTGCTTTCAGGCCGGACGAGAAATACGCGTTCGCCCAGAGGTGGCAAATCAGTCATCCATTCGGTTCCCTCCACCACCTGTTCGGAGGCGTGGCGGAAGCGCTCGCCGGTCGCGCAATCCCATTCTTCAACCTGCGCGCAAACTGAGTCGAGCCGCAGCCGCACGCCGCGCTGCCAGCCGGTTTCAGAGGTGTTGACGAGAGCGAGGAACCACGAGTCGCCGTCCCGCCGAAGCTGGCAGAGCAGATCGCGCGCGGCGACCGGATCGGGCAACATCACGCGCAGCGGTGAGTGGCTGCCGTTCCGCACGGCGGCGACCAACGCCGTCTCGTCGAGCGGGATGGTCGTCACCCGCGAAGCCAGCGTCCATGCGGCCTCCGAGGCGAGCGCGTCGATGTGGTGGGGCGGCGGCCCGGCGAAAATGACCGCGCCGCCGGCGTCGGCAAATGCCTCCAGCAGCCGCAGCGTCGTGCCGCGCATCGTCACCGTTCCGGCAACCACGATCACGCGATAACTTGCGTGTCCGAGTTGCAGTAACGGCGCGTCTTCATTTCGCCCGACCCGCCCAAACCGCGCGAGGTGATCCTCGTCGCCGTAGTCGAAATCGATCTGCGCGGAAGTGAGCCAAGTGAAAACGTCGCGATAGGTTTGCTCGATCTTTTTCAGAGCCGGATCGAGCGCGCCCAGCCACTGCGCCCAGCCCGGATGGATTTGCGCCCAGGTGCTTTCGACCGGGTTGAGCACGAGCACGTCGCACACTGGCTCGCCCTGTTGCAGCACTATGTGGAGCCGCGCGAAATAATCCTCGACGGTCGCGTATTGCCGCCACCACGCAGACTGAAAGCCGATGCTCGCGGGGTAGTCGCGCTTCGCCTCGCCTTCCATCGTCGCCCACGCGAGATGGTGGCAGCGGACGTTGATCCCGAGCAGCGCCTGCCATGCGCCGATGCGCTTGTGGCCGGCGAAATCGAGCTGCCAGCCGGTGCAGCCGTAGAGTTCGCTGAGGAGCCATTTTTTCCCGAGCTGCCGCGCGGCGGAGGCCAGTTGTTTGACGATCCAGAAATTGCGGTTGTGCAGCGCGAGCACGTCCACGCCCGGCACGTCGAGATGCTCGTAGTAGCGCATCACCGAGCCGCAAGGCACGGCCTGCGCGACGAGCGAATCCTCGTGCAGGACATGACCGGTGAGTTGCAGGGAATGCGCCCGGCACCAGTCGTGCAGCGGCTTCGCCCAGTTCTCCAAAAACATCCGCTGGAGCAATTCCATGTAGTGCCATTTCACGGGCGAGACGCGGCGGCCTTCGGGAAATAAAAACAGTTCCGGCAGATGATCGCGCAAGTCGTACGACCACGCTTTTTCAAACTCGGAAAAGAGCGCTTCGGTCCACGGCGTCGTCCAGCGTTGCTCGGCCATCGCGCGGTTTTCATTGTTCTCGCACAGGACCGTGCCGTGATGCGGCTCGTCGGTGAAAATGCCGCGAATCGAGCGACCAAGCCGGTCGCCGCACCGTGCCGCGTAGCGTTCGTGGGTGGTTTGGATGAAGTGGTCGGTCGCCGCGCGCGAGAGGGTGTCGAGGTAAGTCTGGCCGTTGTAAAAGCTGTGCCCGGCCCACGGCTCAGTCGTGAACAAGAGCACGTCGTTCGCGTCGAGTGGAAGCGGCGCGCCGAAGTCGAGCCTCGTGGCTTTCGTGAATGCGAGGCCGTCGAGTTCCGCCGTGAACGCGGCGACAAAGCTCGCGCTTTCCGGCCACGCGAACGCGTCGCGTTGCAGCACGCGGAGGCGGAGCACCTTCATCCGAAAGCGCGCGTCCTCCGTCGCGAGCCCGCCCGCCGAGCCGCTGGGCCAGCGGTCTTCGTCGTAGAGCCACGCTTCCATTCCGAGCCGCTCCGCCTCGTCCGCGCAGGCGTTGATGCACTCAAACCATTCGTCGCCGAGATACTTGGTTTTCAATCCCGTGCGCGCGTGCATGAAGAAACCGCCCATCCCCATTTCGTGAAAAACGCGCGCCTGCCGCCGCAATTCGTCAACGTCGAGTTTTCCATTCCAACTCCAAAACGGCTTTCCCCGAAACGCTGCCGTCGGGTGCGCAAAAAGTTCGGCGAGCTCGCGATCGTGAAAAGGTGGTGCGGAATTTATTTCAGCCACGGGTGAACCGGATGAAACACGGAATCGAGAAAGCTTTCTCCACAAATCCGTGTTTCATCCGTGTTCAATCGTGGCTAACTTCCCGCGCTTCCATGCCACGCAATCTCCTTCCAAGCCGCATGAAATCAACGCTGGCGGCTTTTTCGCTGCTCGCCGTCACGACCGGTGTTTTGGCGCGAGAGACTGTTTTCGTTTCCAAAAACAACGACCAAATCCCGGTGGCCGCGAGCAAGAAAGGGCTTCAGGTCCAGATGACGGACGACGCCCTGGCGCTCGGCGTGAAGCACGCGTCGCGGAACTTCAACCTCGGCCAGGTGATCGATCCGGCGGGCGCGGCGGACAGTCTGCCGTGGACGATGGACGGGCGGACGTTTCATTTCCGCCGGGAGGCCATCGAATCCCACGATCGCGCGATCAAGCCTTTGAGCGACGCGGGCATTCAGGTCACGCTCATTATTTTAAACTACCGGTCGAAGGATCCGGCCGTGAGCGCGATCATGCGCCCGACTCAATCGCGCGCGGTGTCCGCAAGTCCGATCGACGCGTTCAACGTCGGCGATGCGGAGGGCGCGGCGTGGTTTCGCGCGACGATGCAGTTTGTCGCCGACCGATATTCCGCGAACGACGCGAGCCACGGACGCGTCGTGGGCTACATCATCGGCAATGAAGTGAACTCGCATTTCGCGTGGTACGATCTCGGCAACACGGGCGTGGAGGCGCTGGCGGAAAATTACGAGCGCGCCGTGCGGCTCGCGCATGCGGCGGTGCGGAAGGCTTCGGCGCACGCGCGGGTTTACATCTCGCTCGACCGGCAGTGGATGACGGCGGCGTCC
>JANXWU010000114.1 GCA_025350985.1 Spartobacteria bacterium
CCCGGCCTTTCACCCCGCCAAGAATCCGGCGAAGCTGAACCCGAACCTTCCCCCGTGGTTCGCGTCGCTGCTGCTGCGCGCGCTTTCACCTGATCCCGAGCGGCGTTACCAGAACTTCTCCGAGATGTTGTTCGACCTCGACCACCCCGAAAAAGTCGAGCCTTTCCATCGCGCCGACGCGACGCTAATCGACCGCAATCCGCTCCGGTTCTACAAAGCCGGTTTCCTCACGCTGCTCGCCCTCACTATCTACCTCCTCCTCAAAATTATCGCCGCCGGAGTCAGATTGCCATGAATGCAATTCCGCTTCTTCCTGAAATTGCGCCCTTCAACGCCGAGCAGCGCGCGTGGATCAACGGCTATCTCGCGGGCTTGTTCAGCTTCGCGAATCCATTGAGCGCGCCGCAGCCGTGCGCGCCGGTGGCCAAGGCTCCGTTGTTGATTCTTTTCGGCAGCCAGACGGGAACGTCCGAAGCGCTCGCGCAGAAAATCGCAAAAGCCGCCACGGCGAAAAGCTTCGCACCTCGCATGGTTTGCATGGCTGACCACGGCTCCATCGAGATGTCGAAGGAGAGCCGGGTTTTGATTGTCACCAGCACGTACGGCGACGGCGATCCGCCGGACAACGCGCAGGCGTTTTGGGATTTTCTGAAAAGTGAAACGGCACCGCGGCTGGAGCACTTGGAATTCTCGGTGCTCGCGCTCGGTGACACGAACTACGAGAAGTTTTGTGAGTTCGGGAAAAAGTGTGACGCACGGCTGGAAGAACTCGGGGCGAAACGCGTGCAGCCGCGGGCCGATTGCGACCTCGACTACGACGCACCGGCAAAAGCGTGGATGGATGCCGCACTCGGCGCGCTGACCGTGGACGGTGCTGAAGTCTCGGAAAGCGCACCGCTCGAAGCGACGGTGAAAGTCGTGACCGGCTACACCAAATCGAATCCGTTTCCGGCGCGGCTGCTCACAAATCGCAAGCTGACTGGCGACGGCTCGGCGAAGGAAACACGGCATTTTGAAATCTCCCTCGATGGCTCCGGGATCGAGTACGAAGTCGGCGACGCGCTCGGCGTTTTTGCGGCGAATTGCGCGGCGCTGGTGGACGAACTTTTGCAGGCTCTTGGTTGCGACGGAGAGGAAGCGGTGCCGGTTGGCGGAGGCTCGGAGTTGCCGTTGCGCAAGGCGCTGAGTCAGCATTACGAGGTCACGAAAATCCCGCACGATTTTCTAGTGGCGGTCGCGGAACGCAGCGGCGATGCGGCTTTGCTGGCTATGCTCGATTCGTCGCAGAAGGACGATTTGAAAAAATTCCTGTGGGGCCGCGAGATCATCGACCTGCTGCTGGCGCATCCGTCGGTGAAGTTCGGCGCGGTCGAGTTCGTCGGGCTGTTGAAGAAAATGCAACCGCGTCTTTACTCGATCTCGTCAAGTCCGAAGGCGCATCCCGGACAGGTGCATCTCACGATCGCGCAAGTCCGCTACGAGAGCCACGGGCGTCCGCGCAAAGGCGTCGCCTCGACCTTTCTCGCCGACCGCGCCGGCGAGTCCGTGCCGGTGTTCGTGCAGACCTCGCACGGCTTCCGCATTCCGGCGAACCACGACGCGCCGATGATTATGGTCGGCCCCGGCACCGGCATTGCGCCGTTCCGCGCCTTCCTTGAAGAACGCCGTGCGCTCGGCGCCACGGGTCGCAACTGGATGTTCTTCGGCGAACAACGCGAGGCGACGGATTTTTTCTATCGCGAAGAATTCGAGCAGATGCTTTCCGATGGCACGCTGACGAAACTCACGACCGCGTTCTCGCGCGATCAGTTGGAAAAAATCTACGTGCAAACCCGAATGATCGAACACGCTGCGGAGCTGTGGGCGTGGTTCCGGGACGGCGCGTATTTTTACGTCTGCGGCGACGCGGGCCGCATGGCGAAGGACGTGGACGCCGCGCTGCACACCATCTGCGAAACTGCCGGCGGACTGAGCAAGGAAGCTGCGGCTGAATTCGTCGCCAAGATGAAGGCGGAGAAACGCTACCAGCGCGACGTTTACTGAATCCTCGAAGCTGTCACGGGCCCAAGTGCTCGCGAAGGGCGCGCATTCGCACTGGGAATATGCGTGGTCCATCGGTCAGCGCACACCGAGGCTGGAAACGATATTGCGCGTTGCCGTTTCCTGAGGGTGAAAGACGAATCAAGCCCCTCACTTCGCCGGCGTGAACGACTGCACGAAACTCGATTCACCTTTCGCGTAGGCGATCCAGACTGTGTGGGTTTTCGGATCAACCGCGATGCTGCGCGCGCCTTCGCTCGACACCACGTCCCCGAGGGCCGACAGCTTGTCCTTCTCTACCTTCATCACCACGATTTTCCCGGTCGCGCTCGCGCAATAAACGCGATGCAAGGATGCATCGTAGGCGATTTGATCCACCCGCGCTGCGATGTCCGCTGAAGAGATGACGTGACCATCTTTCTGGCTCATCAACACGAGCTTCCCATTTCCGCCGGCCACGAGAAACGCGCCGGCCTCCGGCACCACGGCCATTCCATGCGGAGCGGTCGCTGGCGCAGTCGGCCACTTTTCCACGACCTTGCCCGACGCCACATCGATCACCGCGATCACGCTGCCCGTTTTCATGCTTTGAAAAAGCCGTGCAAACGACGCGTCGAAAGCAAGATCCTCGGGGCTGTCACTCGGCAGGTCGATGGTCGCGACGACCTTCTTCTCGGACGGATCGATCACCCACAAATCCTTCCCGTCGTCGTGGCACACGTAAATTTTTCCGGACTTTGCGTCGCAGGCCAGCAAATCCGCTGGCCCGGCCAACGGCACCTTGCCCGTGACCTCCAGCTTTCCCGCGTCCACGATCACGAGCTGCGGCGGCTTGCTCACACTCACGAAATAACGGCCTGCCTTCGCATCCATCGCACAGGACTGCGCAGCTCCAGTTGGCACGATTTTCAACACCTCCTGCTTGTCGATGTCGATCACGTCGAGCGAGGCATTGCCCGTGTGCGCCGCGAGAAGCCTGCGACCCTCCGCATCCAGCGCGATAAAGTCGAACTTGCCGTGTGTCCCTGCGATCGCCAGTGGTTTTCCGGCCACCAGCAAATCCGCGGCGCGGCCCGGCAGCCCGCTCGCGACGACCAGCGAAACGCCACAAATAATCTGCCGAATGGTGAAAGAATTTCGAGCGGGGGAAGTCGTCATGTGGACGAGCTTACGAACCTCATGCGCTGTGGCAAAGTCCAATCAGAAGACAAGGCACGTCGTCTCTCGTGCAGGCTTTCGACCTTTGGTAAGCCCTCTCAAAACGAGCCGTTCGTCATGTCCTTGATCGTCTTCAGATAGCCCGCGTAGAGGTTCACAATCTGATATCCGATGTAACCCGCAATCGCGATGTAGATCAGTTTCGGCAGCCAGTCGCTGAAGGTTTCGATCCCGCGCAAAGCCTTGTGCTCGTATTCCTCCGTCATGCGCCGCAACTCCTGATCGAGTCGGCCCGTTTCCTCGCCGACGCGCCACGCGCGGATGAGTTCGTCGGGAAAAATGCGCGAGCGTCCGAGCAAAGGTCCCACCTGCGCGCCGGTGCGGACTTCAGCCATCGTGGCATTCACCACTTCCGTCATGGCCGCGCTTCGGCTCGCGCCCGCCGCCGCCGTCAGGCTGTCGATCACGTTGATGCCCGCCTCGAGTTGCATGTCGTAGGTCGCGCAAAACCGCGCCAGCGCAAAGGCGCGTCCGAGATTTCCAAAAAAGGGAATCGCCAGAAGAATGCGGTCAATGGTCGCGTTCCAACCCGCCGCGCGCAGCAATTGGCGGAGGCCGAGAAACAGCAGCAGCGTCCCCAGCCACAGCGCGCCCAGGAAGCCGAACGTCTCCACCAAGTACGCGCGCGCGCCGTTGGCGAGGAACGTCGGCAGAGCGAGGACGAACACCCCGAAGTGCAGCATGAACAGCGGGTAGGCGAGCTTTTGCCGGATCGTCGCGCGCGCCTTTTCGAGCGTCGCGAAATAATCCGACAACATCCGGCAGCCCTCGTCGAGCCGACCGCTGTGAGCACTCGCACCGATGATGCTTTGCTCCATCGCGCCTGCGCCGCGCTGCCGCCCGAACGCACCGCCCACCGTCTCGCCGCGCGCCGCCGCGTCGCGCAGGCCGTGGAGAAAAAGACGCATCGCCCCGCGCGTGCGTTCCGTCAGCGTGTCGATCGCTTTCGGAAACGGAACACCCGAGCGCACGAGCTGACCCAACTCGTGATAGAAGTCGCGTTTTTGGCGAAGGCTCAAACCCACGGCGCGAAGTTTCTGGTGCAAAGAACAAAGCGCAAGGCTTAAACACTGCGCGTGGATCACGACGAAAAAGTTATGCGCCTCGCGTGGCGCGAAGCGGCGAAAGGACTCGGGCGCACCAGCCCGAATCCCGCCGTCGGCGCGGTCATCGTTTCGGCTGCGGGAAAAATTCTCGCCTGCGCGCATCATCGCGCCGCCGGCCAACCGCACGCGGAAATTGAGGCGATGCGCCTCTTGAAAAAGCCCGAACACGCGCGCGGCGCGACCCTCTACGTGACACTCGAACCGTGTTCCACGCAGGGTCGAACCCCGCCGTGTGTGGATGAAATCACGCGTGCAGGTTTTCGCCGCGTCGTGATCGCCGCGATTGATCCGAATCCAAAACACGGCGGACGCGCGGTGGAGATTTTGCGAAAAGCCGGAGTCGAAGTTCGCGCGGGTGTGCTGGAATCGGAATGCGCGGAAATCAATCGCGCGTTCAACAAATGGATCGGGACGAAAATCCCGTGGGTCATCGCCAAAGCGGGCATGTCTCTGGACGGACGCATCACGCGTCCGCCATCCGAAGGCCGCTGGATCACGAGCGCCGCGTCCCGCGCGCACGCGATGAAACTGCGGGCGCAGGTCGATGCCATCTTGATCGGCGCGGGCACCCTGCGCGACGACAACCCAAGGCTGACCGTGCGCGGTATTCCCGAAGCGCGACAGCCGTGGCGCGTGGTCCTTTCGCGCAGCGGCGATCTGCCCGCCGACGCGCATCTTTTCACGGATGAAGGCAGAGACCGCACGCTCGTCTTCAAGGATCGGCCACTCGGTGAGGTTCTCCGCGAACTCGGTCAGCGTGACATCACGAGCGTGCTCATCGAAGGCGGCTCGCGCATCCTCGGCGCAGCTTTCGATCAGAAGCTGGTCGATGAAGTCCGCTTTTATCTGGCGCCGCTTTTTCTCGGCGGGCCGAAGGTTTCCGTCGCCGGACTCGGAGCCGGGGTGGCGGAAGATGCGGTGCGAATACGAACTCCGCGTTACGAGAAAATCGGCGGCGATATTTGCGTGAGTGGCATGCTCTAGCAGCAATCCCTGGCGCCGCTGGAAATTATTTTTGGAGCGGCTCAGTTTTAAAAAGCGCGTGTCATTCTGAGCGCAGTGCAGTTCGCCCAAGCGAACGGAACGCAGTCGAAGAATCTCATGCACTTCCCCGTGCAACGACACGTCGAAAAGGGTTCAAGAGATTCTTCGACTCCGCCAAGCCTTCGCTCAGAATGACAGGTCGCGGTTTTTCAAACTGAGCCATGCCCATTAACGAAGTGCATTCTTCGCGGTCGTGATGTGCGGCGGGCGCAGATAGATCGGCTCCAGCGCACCGGTCGCGCAAACGCTCCGGTCTGCCGCTGCGAGGCGCGCGACGATCTCCGCGGAGGGAAAGGCGATGGCTGCCTCCGGCGCGATCTCAAGCGGCGCGGAGGTGAAAACTGGGAGCGCGTGGTGCTGCGCCAGCTTTTCGCGCAGCTCTTCCGGCAGAAGCACCATCGGTCCTTCGACGCAGGCGCGATTTTGTACGCGTGCGTAGTAAAACGCCCCGCGCCGGGCGTCGCCAATGGCGAGATATTCCGGTGCCTCCGTCTCCAGGGCGACGATGGAGGGAAGACCCAGTAATTCAGATTTCATCCCGAGTCCCAGCCCCATCGCCGCCGAGATGGCGATGCGAATGCCGGAGTAGGAGCCCGGCCCGAGTCCGACCACGATTCGCTCGCAGCGAGGAGCAATGTTTACAACGCGTTCAAGGATGGCGAACAATTCCACGGTGTGCGATCGGTCGGCGACAAAGCTTTCCGTGAACACGATTTTGTCCGTGGCGAGGACG
>JANXWU010000126.1 GCA_025350985.1 Spartobacteria bacterium
CCAACCGCGAGATCAGCGCGTTCGACTAGTATCCAAAAAAAGGTGTCGCCTCGCGGCAAAATAGATGGGGTGCGCACGCGCCTCGCGTGCTGGTTTTGGCACCCTCGCCACAACGAACTTCCTGGAGGCTAGGTTGCGCTCATGGCAGCCACATTTGCGCGCAAGAACCCCAGACGGCGAGGCGCCCGTCCCCCCACCTGCGAGGCGCAGGTGCTCGCTGGAACTCAGCGGCTACCCAACCTCTGGCCGGCCGCGCTGGCGTTTGATTTCGCTCCGGTGTTTTTTGCTTTTCAAGATGCGTTCCTTCAGTCCGCGCGGACGCTTCGATTTCTGGCGGCGCAATTTCTCGCGTGCGGATTGACGCGCTAGTTTTTCGGCACGGCGCGCTTCCTCGATTTTGTCGAGCAGCCGCTCGCGGGCGAGCTGCCGGTTCATCGCCTGCGAGCGGGAATCCTGCGCCGTGACAGCGATGCCGGTCGCGCGATGACGGAGCGTCACGGCGGTGGAAACTTTGTTCACATGCTGACCTCCCGGTCCGCTGGAGCGCGCGAAGGATTCCTCGATTTCCTCCTCGCGCACGCCCAGCCGGGTCATGCGTTCTCGCGCCGCATCGTGCGATTTGGCAATGGGCAACGAGGGCTTCACCGGCGGAGCATCGGCGAAAATGGCGGGCGTGCCAAACTCGCAGGGCGGCTGGTCTTTTGCAGCCGCGATCTTTTATGGAAGGGTGGCGGAATGCTCGCTGTATGGCTCGTTGCACTCCTCGTTTTCAATGCGGTGTGGTCGCGTGCGGCGGAACCTGTGAGCGCGCAGGTGCGATTGAATCAAGTCGGCTTTGCCTCGGTTGAGTCGAAGTCGGCGATCCTGCTCGCGCCCGGCGTGGAAAAGGGCGCGACCTTTAACGTCGTGGACAACGCGAACGGCAAGTCTGTTTTCACCGCCGCCGCCGGTGCGGAAGGCGGAGCCTGGAGCAAGGCGTTTCCTGCCACGTACTCGCTCGATTTCAGCGCCGTGAAAGCGACGGGCGAGTATCACCTCGAAGTCGGCGGCGCTTGGCCCGCGCGTTCACCAAATTTTCGGGTCGATTCGGCAGTCGCGCTTTACGCGCCGCTCGCCGCGCATGCACTGTTCTTTTTCCGCGCGCAGCACGACGGCGCAAACGTGGATGCGGAAGTTCTGCACCGAAAGCCGTCGCATCTCGCCGACGCGACCGCGAGCGTCTATGCGCCGCCCATTTATCGGAAAACAAAACTGCTCGGCGCGCTGAAGAAATTAGGCGGGCCGATCGACGTTTCAGGGGGCTGGTTCGACGCGGCGGATTATCTGAAATTCGTCCACACGACGAGCTTCAGCGCTGGGGTGATGCTGTTCACAGCGCGGCAGTTTTCCAACGCCGCGGCTGCGTCCGAAGCGCGGCACGGACTGGAGTGGCTGTTGAAAATGTGGGACCAAAAATCGCGCACGCTTTACTATCAGGTCGGCATCGGCGACGGGAACGATTCGATCCGCGGCGATCACGATTTCTGGCGGCTGCCCGAGGCGGACGATCAGCGCGACACGCACCCGGGAGACGACGAGTATTTCGTGAAATTCCGGCCCGTCTTCCGCGCGGGTGCGCCCGGTACGCTGGTCAGCCCGAATATCGCAGGTCGGATGTCGGCGGCGCTCGCGCTTGGGTTTCAGGTTTTTCAGAAATCCGATGCGGCCTTTGCCCACCGCTGCCTGCTCGCGGCGCAAACAATTTTCGATCTCGCACAGACGGAAAAAGTCGGCGAATTGCTGACGGCGTCGCCGCACGAATACTATCCCGAAACCGAATGGCGGGACGATTTGGAGTGGGGGGCGGCTGAGCTTTTTTTCGCGACGAACGCCGGTGCTTTGCCGGAGGGGCTGCCTCATGCCGACGCGCAGTTTTATCTCCGAAAATCCGCGCACTGGGCGAAGGCGAACATCGCCAGCGCCAATCATGCGGGCGAGTCGCTGAACCTTTACGACGTGAGTGCGCTCGCGCATTTCGAACTGCACCGCGCGCTGAAAGGCGAGGCCAGTCGGAGTGGAGTCGAAGTCACGGAAGCCGCGCTGGCAGCGGATTTGAAGGCGACGCTCGGAGCCGCAGCGAAGCGATCGGCGAGCGATCCGTTTGGACTTGGTCTGGCGTATACACCGAGCAACGATCTTGTCCCGCACGCGCTCGGCCTGGCGATCACGGCGGCATTTTATAAGGAGATGACGGGTGACCTGGCGTACGACCATTTCGCGCAGTCGCAGCGTGATTGGGTGTTGGGGAAGAACGCATGGGGCACGACGTTCGTCGTCGGAGCGGGAAGCGTGTTTCCAAAATGCATCGACCATCAGATTGCGAACTTGAGCGGGCATCTGGACGGAACGCCGCCGCTGCTGCGCGGCGCGGTGGTGGACGGACCGGCGTCGGATCTGTCTGGCGTCGACGGCTTGCCTGAAGGTGCGCGTCCGAACCCGGTGAAGAACGATGCGTTTCAGCATTTCAACGGCAAAGGCGTGCAGTATCGCGACGATGTCGGATTTTGGCCGACGGTCGAGCCGGCGCTGGATTATACGGTCTTGTCGCTGCTGCTGTTTGCGCAGCAGGTTTCCCGCTGAGTCACAGCCCGCGACTGGAAGGGGGACGGATCGTAATGCCGCGAGCCGCGAGAAAGTTTTTCACGTCGGCCACCTGGTATTCGCCGAAGTGAAACACGCTCGCTGCGAGCACGGCATCCGCCTTCCCGGTCGTGAGCACTTCAGCCATGTGCTCGAGTGTTCCGGCGCCGCCGCTCGCGATCACTGCGATCCCGACGGCTTCGCTCACCGCCCGCGTCAGCGCGAGATCGTAGCCCGCTTTCGTGCCGTCAGCGTCCATGCTCGTGAGCAAAATTTCTCCCGCACCCAGCCGCTCGACTTCGATCGCCCACGCCACCGCGTCGAGTGCGGTCGCGTTGCGCCCACCGTGCGTAAAGACGGTCCAGCCGCCGCGCGCGTTTCGCTTCGCATCGATGGCGACGACGATGCACTGGGAGCCAAATCCTTCCGCGCCAGCCGATATGAGCGCGGGATTTTTGATCGCGGCCGTGTTCATGCTCACCTTGTCCGCACCGGCCAGCAGCATCGCGCGCACGTCCTGGCTCGTCCGAATCCCGCCGCCCACAGTGAGAGGCATGAAGCAGTGTTCCGCCGTGCGCTGGACCACTTCGATCATCGTCCGGCGCTCGTCACTCGACGCGGTGATGTCGAGGAAAACCAGTTCATCCGCGCCCTGATTATTGTAGGCGATGGCGCACTCGACCGGGTCACCCGCGTCGCGCAGTTGGAGAAATTTCGTGCCCTTGACGACGCGACCTCCGGTCACGTCGAGGCAGGGAATGATGCGCTTGGTTAGCATGGCGAATGCATTTAGCTCACACGATCCGCGGTGCAAGCCCAGCGGACATTGGACGGTGCGCCTCTCGTCATTCCGACTCGGGCGCGCATGCTGCCCGACTCCAAATGGTCAGCCCAACCGATAAACGATCCGCGCCTTTGACAAATCGTAAGGCGACATCTCGAGCTTCACCCGGTCACCGTTCGTGAGGCGGATGAATCGTTTGCGCATCTTCCCCGAGATGTGCGCCAGCACCGAATGCTTGTTGTCCAATTCGACACGAAACATCGTCCCGGCCAATACCGAGGTGATTTTTCCCTCTGTCTCAATGACATCATCAACACGCATATAAAACGAAAAAACTCGCGCGCCACGCGGGCGGGCGAACTGGGGGCGACACCGCCATCTGCATCATCAGCTTTCGAGAAGCCAGCTCCACCGGCCATCGCGCCGGTTGAAGGGCAACGACCATCGCCGATTTTCCCCCGGTTGCAAGGCAAAGATCAGTCGCGGGAGCGGCTATTTAAGGTGCCACCGTTTCCGCAAAATCCACTCCGCGGTGACGACGCCGAGGAGGAGCGCGAAATAAATGGGCGACGACCAAATCTCCGCATCGACTTCGCTCCGAATGCCCGCCTGCGTCTTGTCCGCGATCATGCCGGGAAGTTTGTGCAGGTCTTCTTCGCGGAAGAACGCGCCGCCACTGACGCGGGCCATTTCTTTGAGCAGCCCCTCGTTCATCGCCGTCTCGCCGAGCTCGAATTTGGGCTGGGTCGCCGTGAATTCGAGCACCGTTTTTTCATCACCGGAAACTGAAAACGCGTAAGTCCCCGGCGTCACCGCGACGAAATCACCGCGATACATTCCGGGTTGATCGGGGACCGCGCGCAGCACGACGTCGGTCTTTTCCGACACCGCTTTTTGCTCGCGCACCACGAATGTCCCACGCATCGACGGCTCCTTCACCGGCTCGTAGCTTTCGGTGTAAAGCCGCGCATAAACCGTGACGCGATCGCCGGTGCTGTAGCGCGTTTTGTCGGACGTGAGCTGCGTGCGCTTGGAGCCGCCGAGCAAATGGGTGAGCGCCATCCGCTGAGTGACCTGCCCCCAAAACTGCTCGTAAAAAGGATCGCCCGAGTTTTTGCGCCAGCGCCAGAGGTTGTCCGTGCCCAGATAAAGCACGCGTCCGAGACCAAATTGCTGCTCGGCCATCACCGGCAGCTTGCCAAACCGCGACGCCCGTTCCGGATTGGCATCGACGAGAAACACCTGCGCCGCCGGCTTCGCGCGCGCAACCTGGCTCACCCAATACACGGGCGGAAACTTTTTCCAGATGGCCGCATTTTCATCCGGCTTCGGCGAAAGCGTGAGCATCTGGCTCGTGCGTCCGAGCGGAGTTAGTTCGAGCGTGATCGGTTTGTCAGCGAGCGTTTTGAGTGTCGATTCGAGCGGCTCCAATTCCACGGGCAGCATTTTTTCCAACACGGTGTCGCGATAGCTCGACGGGTTGAATCGCTTGCCCGCGAGGAACGCGCACGCGCCGCCAAACCTCGACACGAACTCGTTGATCCACCCGATTTGCTCCGGCGTGAACGAGCGCGCGCTCACGTCGCCGACGATGAGCAGGTCGTATTTGAAAAGCTCCTCCTTCTTCGCGGGAAACTGCGCGAGATACGGCGAGCCTTCCGCCTTCGCGAGCGCCGGGTCGCCTTCGAGCAGCAGTGCCTTCGCCTCGATGCGGCGGTCACGCAAAAGCACGGGAAGCATGTGCTTGAATTCCCAGCGCGGCGTCTGCTCGACGTAGAGGACTTTGATTTTTGAATCGAGCACGCGGATGCGCTGCGAGACGGAATTGTTGTCCTTGATCGTCTCATCGTCGCGCGCAGGGACGGAAGCGTTCAGTTCGAACTCGCCCGCCGTTTTCGGAGTGAAACGAAGCGGCACGATCTGCTCCTCGTCGCCGGCAAAGGTGATGTCCTGTGAGACCATGACTTCCTCGCCGAGCTTGAGCGAAAGCTTCGCCGTCTCACCGCGCAATCCCTGACCGCGCACGCGGACGGTCACCGCGAGTTCGTCTTTCACAAAGGCCACGTCGGGGGCGAAAAGATTCGCCACGATGATGTCGCGCGGAGACGTGATGCCGATGCCGTAGAGATAAATGGGCACGCCTTCCTGCGCGGCGAGATTCGCGGCGGCGAGGGGTGGACCGCCGGAATTATTTGCGCCGTCGGTCGCGATGAAAATTCCGGCGAGCGGCTGTCCGCGCTTGCGCGTCAGCACTTCGCGCACCGCGTCACCGAGCGCCGTCACCGGGCTTTTCGCCACCACTCCTTTCACCCACGCCTCGTCCGAAATCGGCTTGGCTACTGGGTTTGGCGACGCATCTTTTGAATCAGCCGCCGGGGCCGGCGGGGCTGCCTCGTCGATTTCATTCACGGTCTGTCCGAATCCGAAAATCTGCACGTCGCAGGTACGCCGGAATTTTTGCACCAGTTTCAGTTCGTCATTTTCCGCCACGCTTTTGAACACCTCGATGCGCGCGACCTGCTTCACTTCCTTGGCGCGGCTCTTGTCGAAACTCTGGCCGAGGCCTTTTGACGCGCTGAGAAGTCCTTTGGCCATCGCGACTCGTTTCAAATCAGCCTCGTCCACGCGTGAATCCTGGATGTTCATGCTAGCCGTGGTATCGACGAGCAACACCAGCAGGCGCCGGATTTTTCCTTCGACCCCGAATGCGACGACCGGCCGCAGCAGCGCGAGCAAAATCAAAACAAACAGCGCGGCTCGCAGCGCAACGAGCACCCGCTTGCGCCACGGCGGCAGCTCCGCGCTCGCGCCGCGCCAGTAGGTCCACCACGTCAGTGCCGCGAAGACAAATCCGAGCAGCACGACCCAGCCGAGTTGATCGCCGTTGCGCAGACGCAATCCGACCGAGACGATGTGCGCCGCGTTCTCGATCTTTGCGCCGAGGGCTTTGAGCAACAATTCGATCATGAAGTTGTCCGCGAAATATTTTCTGGAAAACAAAGAGACCGAATTTTTTGTCCGCTAAAGAAGCGAAAAGGCGCGAAAGAAAAACGAAAACCCGCCGAAAATAGTTGTCTCATTTGTTAGCGTCCTCTCGCGTTCTTAGCGGACAAAAATCTCCTCATTTCGCGTAGCTGAATCTGTCGCCGAGAACCGTTTCCGCACAGGCGACGGCGAGGGCGCAAATCAGAAACGCCAGCCAGAACTCGCTGCCCGTGCGCTCCTTTTCCAGCGTCTCCGCGAAGTTCATGCTCGCGCTCCAACGGATTGTGCTCGCTGCCGGCGCCAGCGTGTCGAGATCGGGCTGGCGCAGTTCCTCCAGACTCGATTCCTGCGGATCAGCTTGCGCTGCAAACTTGATCGTCTGCGGCGTCTCGGTGCCGAGGTTGAGTTCGTAAACGCCCGCCGCGTCCGTTTCGTCAAAACGCAGGATCGGCAGGCCGTTTATCGACTGCACATGCCGCGTGACTGCGGCCTCTTTTTTTGCGCCCGGCTTGGTGATCGCGGCTTCTTTGCCGATCAAATCTGCGTCGCATAGAAACTCAAACGGCGTGCCCACGCGCACGTTCAGCCGTTCGTCTTCGCGGTTCACGATCGATCCCAGCGCACGATGAATCAGGGGCACGAAGACGGGGCGGACGGGCAAGTCATTCCATTTCGTGCTCGCCGTGCTGCCGAACAAAATCACGCGTCCGAACCCCCAAGTCCGCTCCATCACGGCCGGCGCACCGTCCGCGTAACGCAACACGATTTGTGGCTCGCCACCGTCCTTGCTCGTGCCCGTCAGCGGGCGCAGTTCGAAGGCCCGGTAAAAGTGCGCCGTCGCCAGCGTGCCCGCCGCCGGGTCTTTCCACGGCGAGACGATTGGATGTTCGTAAGCTTTTTCTTGCAGCGTGAAAAACTTCTCTTGCTCCTCGGCGTTGCCTCGCGGCGGGCCGAGCGTGGCCGGCAGGAAGCCGAACTGTCGTCCCATTTTTTCGTTGTAAAAAGTCGCGTTGATTTTTCCACCCGGAAAAATGATCAGTCCGCCGCCGCGGCGCAAATACCGTTCGATGGCGGTGAGAGCGGCTTCCGAAACATCCGCAACATTGGCGAGCACCAAGGCGTCGAAGTCGCCCAGTTTCGTTCTTTCCAAATCCGAAGGCGCGATCACCGTGGTCTTCACGAAGTAGCTGGGCTTGTCCGCCTGCGGCACGGGCGTGAGGGCGTGGCCGAGGAAAAACGTCTCGCTATCGCGTGGCTCCGCACCGGGGTCGCCATCGACCAGCAGCACATTGATTTCTTTCAGGGCGCGGATGACGATCGTGCGCTGATCGTCCGCGGGAAGATGATCGCCGGCGATTTTCGCGGTGAGGGCGTGGTGGCCGGGGTCGCGGAATTTGGCGAATAGCGAGACGGCTTTGGCCGAGTTCGCGGGGATCGTTTCAATCGCCGCATCGTCGCACGGCGGCTCGCCTTCGATGCTGATGCTTACCTGCACATCCCGCGCGTCCTCGTGCCCGAAGTTTGTGATCTCGACCTCGAAGCGAACGGGCTGGTTTGCCGGCGCCAACGCGCTCGCCATGCGGAGGCTGCTGACGCCGAGATTGCGATGCTCCGGCTCCCCGACGATCACGATGCGCGATTTTACTTCGAGTTTCGCGGCTTCAATCATCGCGCGAATGTCGGCGAGACGCTTCCATCCGATAGCTTGATTGTCGGTCACCAGGTAAATGCTTTTGCGGGGCGCGGCGTGGCGTTTCAAAATATCGAGCCCGTCGTGAAACGTCGGTGCGTGGTCGGTGGTGCGATCACTCAGCGCGCTCTCGCGAATGGTTTTGCGCGCGAGGTTCAAGTCAAACGACGGCTCGGCAATCGCGGCGCGCACCACGTCGGAGCAAAACAGAACCGCCACGGACGAGCCGGTCGGCAGTGCATCAATGATTTGCTCGGCGGCCTTTTTTGCCTTGTCGAAGCGGGACGTGACGCCATCGGTCGCACTCATGCTGTAGGAATTGTCGATGGCGATCACCGCGGTCTCCGCGCCTTTGCCGCTGAAAAACGCCGCGCCCGCCTTGCGCCAAGCGGGGCGGGCGAGGGCGAGGGCGAGCAGCGCGAGCAGAAGACAA
>JANXWU010000036.1 GCA_025350985.1 Spartobacteria bacterium
AGCCGGCTGGTTCCGCACGGGTGATCTCGCGCGGGTCGATGAGGACGGCGCGGTTTTTTTAACTGGACGCACGCACAGCGTCATCAACGTCGGCGGCATGAAATGTTTTCCCGAAGAAATCGAGGCGACGCTGAACGAGCATCCGGCAGTGCTGGAGTCGCGCGTGTCGGCGCAGGCGCATCCGAGTTTCGGCGCGATGCCGGTGGCGGAAATCGTGCCGCGCGATGCCGCTGCGCCGCCTAAGACTTCGGAGTTGATTGCGTTCTGTCGCGCGCGGTTGTCGAGCTACAAACTGCCGCTGCGTTTCACGGTCGTCGCCGCGCTGCCGAAAACGCCGACTGGCAAAATCCAACGGTAAGAATACAACTCGTCGCCATGTCTCGTCCTCAACGTCCCACCCGCGTCGCCGTCATCGGCGCCGGTCCCGCCGGCACCACCGTCGCCTGCCTGCTCGCGCGCAAAGGCGCATCGGTCGTCGTGCTGGATGATGGCAAACGTCCGACGATGATTGTGGGCGAATCGCTCGTCCCGCAACTCGTGCCGGTTTTCCGACGGCTGGGAATCGAGGACGAGGTGGAAAAACTCGGCGTGTACAAACCGGGTGTGACGGTGACTTTTGACGACGACCGGGAAATCAATTTGATGTTCACGGCCGCGCGCGGCGTGTTGCCGACGTACGCGTACAATGTGCCGCGCAAGGAATTCGACGCGCTGATTACGCGCACTGCCGTCGCCGCGGGGGTGCGTTTAATCGAAGCCACGGCGAAGCTCGAAGCAGTCGATGCGAACGATTCCGAGCGGGCGAGCGTGAAGCTTTCGGACGAATCGCTGGCGCTCATTCCCGAGTGGAATGGCGAGCAGCCGGACTTGCTCATCGACGCGAGTGGGCGGCGGCGGCTATTCGCGAAATTGCTCAATCTCAAGGCCGACATCGGCCCGCGCAAAGACGTTTCGCATTTTGCGCATTACGAAAATTGCCCGTGGCCCGAGCCGGCGGGGCAGGTGATGACGATGCGTTTGCAATACGGCTGGGGCTGGCGCATTCCGTTGCCAGGGCCGCGACTTTCCATCGGCGTTGTGTTGAACAAAGAGGACGCGAAACGTTTCGGCAACACGGCGGAGGAGCAGCTTGAAGGAGTGATCAACAGCGACGCGCGGCTGGCGCGTGAGTGCGGTCAGCGGCGGCGCGTGACGGAGGTGACGACCTACGCGAACTACCAGCTCATTTCCGAGCGCGCGCACGGGCCGGGCTGGGTGACGGTTGGAGATTCGTTTGGGTTTGTGGATCCGATGCTCTCGCCGGGACTTTGCATGGCGATGGTGTCGGCGGAAAAACTGGCCGCGTTGATTCCGGCGCGCGGCGGCTTGGACAGTGGCCTCGGACGGCGCTTGGACAAGTATGCCGAGTGGTTTCGCGTGAACCTCGGCGCGTGGCAGAACTTGGTGAATCGCTTTTACGACGGGACGGTGTTTGCGCTGCAAAGAACTGGCGCGCAGACGCAGGAAAAGTATCCGGGCATCATCAGCAAAGTGGTGTCGCGGCACATCGAGAAAAACTTGAGCGGGATGGCCACGGGGGCGTGGATCAACCGGCCTTACAGCCGATGGCTGCTGGCATTCCTCGTGCGCTTCGGGATTAAAGGTTTTGATCCGAAGGATTTTGCGATTCGGTGACTTACAACGTGTGTCATTCTGAGCGCAGCGGAGTGAGCGCGGCGAACGCAGCAGAGTCGAAAAATCTTGCGTTGTTTGGAACGGTAGCGTCGAGGAGCGGCAAGAGATTTTTCGACTTCGTTCCGCCCGCTTGAGGAGGGCTGCACTTCGCTCAGAATGACACGCGGTTTTGGCTTTTTAGTTGAGCCGCGCGCATCGGCGTCGCCTTAGCTTGCGGGTCGTTTTTTCTGTTCCTGCCAATTTTTCCACCAGCGCCAGGCGAGCGGCAGCAGGAAGACCGTGATGATCGCGTCGATGGCCAGGCCGAGCGTGCAGACTTGCGCAAGGCTCGCGAGGCCGAGATGCGAGGCGCGACCGACCGTGCCGAAGCCCGCCACCGCCGAGCCGGAGCAGAGAAAAATCACGAGCCCCGTTTTGCTTTGCATCCGCGCCACGTCGCCGCCGTTGCGATTGAGTGCGAGGATCGTGTAGATGCTGTAATCGGTGCCGGTGCCGAGCAGGAGCATGATGGACGCGACGTTGAAAACATTCCACTGCATCCCGAGCAGGCGCATCGCGCCCATCAGCGAGAGGAAAACCAGCGTCATCGTCGCGACCATCAGCAGCACGTCGCGGAGGCTGCGAAACGCGACGGCGAGCAGCAGCAGCAGCACGCTCAATAACGACACGATGATGAGCGCGAACTCACGCGGGATGACGCGGCGCAATTCGCGCCCGAGCAGCGGCCAGCTCACCAGATGGATGCCGGCGGTTTGCAAGTTCAGCAGCTTTTCCTCGGCTCCCGGCGCGGGTTGCAGGAGGCCCATCGCAACGAGGCCGTTTGGCTCGTGGCCGATGGTGCGTCGCAGAATCCACGCGCTCGTTTCGTTGCGCGGCCAGATGGGAAAAAGGCCCGCCGTTTCCCAAGTGCGCCATTGGTCGAGGATCGCTTTGGTTAAAACAAAAGCGTCGTCGTGAAAGCCAGCTTTGGAGACGGCGGCGGTGAGTCGTTCGCGCTCGTTGAGAATGCCGTGCGCGGCGGTCAGATTCGTGCGCTGCGAGATGGCGTCGGGGCAAATCAAAAGTGGCGAGAGGGCGCGCAGAAGCAGGCCGGTGCGTTCCGCTTCCTTGAGCTTGGGATCAAGGGTGCGGAGGCGGGCGAGCAGTTCTGTTTCGTTGCGACCGGTGACGACGAAACTGATGAGGTCGCGTTCGTCGGTGAGCTTGCCGTAGAGCTGTTCGAGCACGTCGTTGGCGTTGCTGTGGCGCATCTTTAGCACGCGCGCACTCGTGTCGAAACCGGGCAGTCCGCGCACGAGCAAAGTGCCGATGGTCACGACGACGATGCCCAAGGCCAGCACCGTGCCCCCACGGCGCGTCGCCGGTTTGGCGAGCCATGTTTCCAAGCGCGGCGCTTCGGGCGGGCGCGCCTGCGGTTTGCTAATGAGTGGGACGAAAATGGAAAGCATCAACACGCCGCCGATGAGGACGCCGAGGCCGACGAGATTGCCGAGATGATTTAGGCCGGGCATGCTGCTCGCGTTCAAAGTGAAAAACGCGGCCGAGGTCGTCGTGGCGGCCCAGAGCACGGATGGAAAAGCGGCGCGTCGCAGCGAGGTTGAGTCGCGATTTTCCAGCGAAGCCTGATAGATCAAATATCCGTAGTCCACGGACAGGCCGATCATGATTGAAGCGAAGCCGACGCCGATCACGCTGAGTTCATTGAGCATCCAGCCGGCGGTGCCGAGCGACACCACGAAGGTCGCCACCAACATGCCGATGAGCAGAGCGAGCGGACGGACGCGGCGGTAACAAGACCAGAAAATAATCGCGATGATGACGAGCGTCGTCGCGCCGGAGCTTTTCATGTCCCACTGCATCTGCTGCGAGATTTCGGCCATGAACGCGGGCTCGCCGGTGAGGCCGACTTTTACCCCGGAGGGGAGCGGCGCGGCATCGACGGTGGCGCGGATTGATTTCATCCAGCCGATCGCAACGCGATAATCCGGCATCGCGCGTGGAGCTTCAAGGTAGAGCACCCGGAACGCGCCATCCTTCGAGGAAAACTCCGAGAGATTCGACGACGAGGCGAAACGGTTTAAGTCGAGCGAACGCAGCAACCCGAGCGGGTCGTAGCTCGCCACGCCGATGTCGCTGGGCGCGAAAGAATCGGCGAGCGTGTCTTTCGTTTCTTGGAGGGTCGCGCCGATTTTTTCAGGCGACAGGCGGCTGAGAAGTTCCGCGAATTTGTCCGGCGGCTGGTTCATCAGCAAATAGGCGACGAACTCGGAAAGCTGCTCGGGACGGGCTTCCCACGGCGATTGGGCGACGACGCGCGCCACCAGATTTGGTTGCGAGCGGAAGCGCTCGGCGAGCACGGTGACGGCGCGTTCGGCCGC
The DNA here is from genome assembly GCA_025350985.1 of Spartobacteria bacterium. Classification (GTDB taxonomy): domain Bacteria; phylum Verrucomicrobiota; class Verrucomicrobiia; order Chthoniobacterales; family Chthoniobacteraceae; genus JANXWU01. The sequence goes on from JANXWU010000036.1 coordinate 4,053, forward strand.
GTCGGCGTCGGGCGCGTTCACGGTGACGAGGAGTTCGGTCGGGCGGGCGAAATGCCGGGCGAAGAGAGAAAGTCCGGTCACCGTGCCCAGGCGGGTGGGCAGCAGTTTCAGGACATCGACATTGAAACTAATGCGCGAGAGACCGGTGATGACGAAGGCCGCGAGCGCGACGACGCACACGGCGCGCAACACAAACTTACGGGCGGCCATCGGTGACTTGGAAATCGGTCAATTCGTAATTGAACGTGGCGGGATCGATGCGCGGATTGATTTGGACGCCGCTGAATTCGTTGCGCATGGACGAGCCTTCCTTGAAGCGCATTTCCATCGCAAAAAGTTTGCCGGTGCTCGTTTCAAAATCGAATTTCATTTCGGTGAGAAACTTCCGCGTCGCGGGATCTTTCGGCACGACCTCGGCGTGGCAGCGACTGCCTTCGACGGTGAGGGCGCGGACTTCGAACTGACGCTGAAAGTCTTCGAAATCTTTCGCGAGCGGGAACTTGAACATCGCTGGTCCGCCCTGCTGCTGCAGCTTCTCGACGAGGAAACGCTCGGCTTTTTTCTTCGCTGGTTGGATAAGGTAAATGACGTCCTTTTTTTTAACCGCGATCATCTTTGGCGGGTCGCCCATTTCCCATCGAAACGAGCCTGGCGCGACGAACCAAAAATGGCCTTTGCTCACGAGCGGGTCTTTCAGGGAATGGAACGCGCGCGTCTGCGTGAAATCCGCGCTGATCGAATGGATTTTATCCTGGTGCGCGAGCCATTGTTTGATCGGACGAAGGTCGAGGGTTTGCGGTTCCGCGCCGGCGGCGATGGCGGAAAGTGTGAGCGAAATGAACAGGCAAAAACGGGTCAACACGGCGGGAGTTTCGCTGGCGACGTTTGGGATGCAAGGAGATTTCCGGGTGGAGAAAACCGACCCAGGCTTCGGGATTTTCGAGAGATTCTTCGACTTGGTTTTCGGTCGGGCTGCCTCCCTTCACTGCGCTCCGAATGACTGGCGGTTTTAAGTTTCAAAACACCACGCGGCGGCAATGTTCTTGCAATGAATTTGTTTCACGCCCAAGTATCCGCGCGTGAAAATACTCGACCGATACGTGGGGCGCGAGGTGCTCTTCACCGCGCTGATGGCCATCGCCGTGTTGAGCATGGTTTTGGTGTTGGGGAATGTTTTCAAGCAGCTCTTCGAACTGCTGGTGAATCACAATGTGCCGATCGAATTCATCCTCAGTTTCATCGCCTATATTTTGCCGTTCTCGCTCGCGTTCACGATTCCGTGGGGCTTTCTCACCGCCGTGCTTTTGGTGTTCGGAAAAATGTCGGCGGAGAACGAGTTGATCGCGCTGCGGGCGAACGGCGTGAGCATCCCGCGCGTCTGCCTCACCGTGTTCGTCCTCGCGCTGGGGGCGTGCGGGATTTGCCTCTGGATCAATGTCGATGTCGCGCCGCGCGCGCAGGCGAAAATGAAGGATGCGCTGATCAACATGGCAAGGAGCAATCCGATCGCGATGTTCATGAGCGACCAGGTGATCGACGAGTTTCCGCACAAGAAAATCTACATCGAGTCGCGGGATGGCCCGCAGTTGAAAAACGTGCTGGTTTACAATCTCAACGACACGGGAGACCTGCTGCAAATCGTGCATGCGAAAGGTGGCCGGCTGGCGGCGGATTTGGAAGGGCAGCAGCAAATCGTGCTCACGCTCACGGACGCGCGCTACGAGGATCACGACGAAAAGGAGCCGAACAACGTCTTGAAATACCACTCCGGCATCACGGCGAAAAAGGTCGATTATGCGCTCTCGCTGCGGGAGCTTTTTGAGAAGAGCAAACGGCGCGTCGGTTTGAGCCAGAGAACGCTGAAGCAACTTTTGAAAAGCGATCGGGAGGACGATCCCGAACAGCGCTCGGCGATGAAAACGGAGGTGAACAAACGGCTGTCGTTTTCGCTGGCTTCGTTTGCCTTTGCGCTCATCGGCGTGCCGCTGGCGATCACCGCGCATCGACGGGAGACGTCGGTGGGTTTTCTCTTCAGCCTGATCGTCGCGTTTTGTTTTTACGCGTTCATCATCGCGGCGAATTTGCTGCGCGAAAAACCACGCGCGCATCCGGAGTTGCTGGTCTGGGCGCCGAACGTGATTTTCATTTCGCTCGGGGTGTTTTTGTTCGTGCGGCTGGCGCGGAAATAGGAAAAGGGTGTTGTCCAGAAACCGTGGTTGCGGTGCAAGAGTCTGCCAGGGGAGCGAAGCGCGTCGCGGCTTTCACCCGCCATTTTTTGCCTGTCTCTCAGGAAAGCAGGAATGAAGGAACAAAGGCGCAATTCGGAGTTCGCGGAACCGTACAAAAAAACAGCGTGTCCAAGTGAACACGCTGATTTTTTATAATCTGAACAGCGGTGCTACGGGCTGACGGGCGCACTCACCACTCCTAGGGGAAGGGTGTTAGGAAAGAGGCCCGGGCCGGGTAAAAACGGAGCCTTTGGCGGTGCCTCGCCGATCAGCGGCGGGGCTTGTTTTTTGCCTTCGCCAACTACGGCCTTGCCATCCTTGGAGCGGTCTTTGGAGCGGTCTGTCGCGTAATCTCCAACGGCCTCCAAGGTCAGGGCGATCTCATAGTTGCTCGGAGAAAAATCGCCGAAGGTGTTCAGTTCGCGGATGGTGATGGGCTGGCCGGCAGTGTCCGGAGTCCAGCGGACGGCAAAGGCCGCGCCGCTGGCGGGCGGAAAGTTGATGGCGCCGCGCGGTGAGTTGCCGTCGAAGACGAGAGTGGCGGCGGGCGTCAGATTTTCGAGCGAGACAGGGGGGATAGGCGTCTGTTCCGCAATCGGTTTCGCGCCGGGCGTGGCGAGCAGCGCCGCCTTCTGATAATCCGCGCCTTCCCTGGCGGAAGGCACCACAGGTAGGACAAAGAAGTCGAGCTTGCCGCGCGTGTTGCTGTCCGTATGGACTGAGGCGCGCTGGACCGTGCGGGTTTCGCCGAATTGGATGACCAGACCGGACTCCTTGGAGGGCAGAATGGTCAGGCCGCTTTCGGGATTGTCATCGATAATTTTCTGCCAGGACAGGAAGCCCTCGGCGGCGTTGGCCTGAATCACGCGACTCTTTGCATACAGTGCCCCGAGGTCGAAATCGACTTGCGGATTTACATAGGGCCCGAGCAGGCTGTGAGCGTCCACGGGCTGGATGCGCCGTTGCAGTTGGTAGCTGATGGCCGGTTTGTCGCCGTAAGCGTAAATGCTGTACCACGGTCCCGAATCGGTGAGGTTCGTTTCGATGAGCAGATATTTGGCGAGCCGGTTAAATGGGCGGGTCATGCGATGGTCGTTGATGGATTCCAACGGCACATCTTTGGCCAGCGAGGTCCAGGATTTTGAACCCGGCGCCGATTTTTCATCTCCTGCAAAAAGACTGACGGTGCCGGAGGGGGCGCGTCCCGAGATGCAAAAATTACTGACCATTTGAGGCTCGGCCAGAGCGAGAAGATAGAAATGATGGCCAGGCATCGGCGGCCAGCCGGTGGCAACATCGTCGTCGAGCCAGGCGGCGGCGGCTTCGGTCGCGATGAAGGTTTTGGTTGCTTCGTCGAAAACAAGAAGCGCCGCGCCGGCGTGGTGCCGGGCCAGATTTTTCGGGAAGATTTGGAGGTGCTGGGAGTCCGCGCCGGGCTCCGCAAAAGCGCCGGAGGCCGCCAAGGTGGCGAGCATCAGAACTGATCCGAGTTTGGTCTTCATTTGAGCGATCATAATGGAATTGTGTTGACGGTGTTAGTAAAAAATCACCAATTTTGAATCATATATGGAAATTACATATGGTTCAATATTTATAGTTGCAATCTTTCAAAGTTTCCGCAAGATTTTTTTTGACAAAATAAAAACCGTCCTGCCAAACCTTCGGACCGGGTGCGATTGCCTCGGCTTTGATGGAGCTTGTGCCAGAGCGCGGATGAAATAAGATGCGTCGAAAACCGAACCTGATCCGCGGCACTTTTCCCGTTATTACCGATCCCAAATGTCCACTTTATCTTCCAGCTTGAACCTGGCCGCCGGCGAGAAACTCGCGGGTGCCTACACCTTGAAAAATCCGCTGGGCGGCGAAGCGGGCCTGCCCGTCTGGCAGGCGCACGACGACGAGCTCGACCGCGATGTCACGCTTCATTTTTTGCCCGACGCCGTGCGGGCCGATCCCCGCGCCATGAGTGAATTGCGCGCGGCGGTCCGCCGTAATCGGCAGCTCATTCATCCGCGCATCGTGCGGGTGCATGATTTAATCGAGGAGGAAAATTGGGCGGCGATCACGATGGATCACATCGACGGCCAGCCTCTCACGACCGTGCTTCGGGAACGGCCCGGCCATTTTTTTGAAACGGGAGACATCGCGCCTTGGGTGAGCCAGCTTTGCCATACGCTGGAGGAAGCGCACAAGATCGAGCTTTTCCACGGCGACCTCGCGCCGGTGAATTTGATGGTGGGAAAAAATGGCGACCTTCATGTCGCCAATTTTGGGATCAGCCGGGTGGTGCTCGACGTGCTCGCCCGCGCACACCAGCCGGTGCGGGGCGAGGGAGACATCGCCTACGCGAGTCCGCAGCAGTTAAACGGCGAGCGGCTGGGAAAATCCGACGACATTTATGCGCTCGGCGTCGTGCTTTACGAATTGCTGACCGGCAAGCCGCCTTTTCATTCCGGTGATCTGCTTTCGCAAATCCGGAAGAACACCGCACCGCTCATCGCCGAAAGGCGCGCCGAATTGAAAATCGAGGGCGAACCCATTGCGCCGGAGTGGGAAAATGCGGTTGTCGAATGTCTGGAAAAAAATGCTGGCGCGCGACCGAAAAGCGCGTTGGAAGTCGCCGCGAAACTGGGCGCCGATAAATCCCTCGCTGCGGCAAAGCCGGGAGAAAAATACGTTCAGCCGGGAATGGAGACGGCGCTGGCGACGGACGCCTTGCCTGAAAGAATGTCGTCCGCCTCGGAAGCGAAGCCGCTTCAACATCCGACCCAGGATCCGGAATTGCCGGCAGCAAAATTCGTTTCCACGTCCACGGTTCCGGCGCGGGAGGGCGGCTCCCTGACGACCCAAGCTGAGCACGATGCTCGCAATGCTGACTACCGTTTGGATGAAGATTTTGGGACTCCCGAAGTGGATGACTTGGGCGAAGGCGTGTCGATCCAGAAGCCGGTGCCGGGTAAACATTTCCCGCGCAGCTCATTTCTGGAAATACCTCACGAAGGACAGGGTCAGTCGCGGGTGCCGAAAATTGCATTCGGGGTGGCTGCCCTTTTGATTGTCATCGGCATCGCGGGCTTCCTGTTGCCGAAAAGCCCTCAAAAAGCCGATGAGACGAGGGGCGAGGTGCAGCCCGTAAATGTCGCCGAGACGGAAAAGCCGCCGGTGCCGGAGGAGGCTCAACCCACGCCAGTCCCGGTCGTCGTCAACCAGCCACTGAAAAGGGAAGTGACTGCGGCGGCGACGCCCGTTCCTCCCTCTGTCCCGTTGACCGGCACGGCCAGGCTCGCGCAGGTGGAGCAAATCGCAGTGGCAAAATCGCGGGCCGCTGCCAATGCGCAAAAAGCCGCGGCAGCGGCGGAGAGCGCGCATGTGGAAAAAATGAAATTGCAGGAGCGGGCCGATGCGGCGGCGCAAGAGGCGCAGAAGGCGGCGGATGATCGCGCGATGGCGGCTGCGGCGCTGAAAAAATCTAACGAGGATATTGTCGCCCTGCGCAAACAGCGTGAAGACGCCCGCGCCAAAGCGGAAGCGGAAGCGAGCGAAGCAGCGCAGTTAGCCGCGGAAAAGGCGCGCCTGGCGGACGATGCGAAAAAAGCCGCTCTGGATCTGATTCAACAGACCAACGAGAAAATGGCGCAGCAGCAAAAGGCGGACAACGAAGTACTGGATTTGCAAAAAGTGGCCGGGCAAAAGCAGCAACTGGCCGCGGCCGCCGCGAAGTCCGCCATGGAGGCGGAGTCTGTTTACAAGCAGCAACTAGCTGGGGTCAAGCAAGCCGAAGAAGAAGCCGCGCAGGCGCAATCCAACGTGCAGCGCGCCAAAGCGGCGGAAGAGGCGCGCCAGGCGGCAGCGGAGGCGGATCAATTACGCATGGCCAGCGAGAAAGAGGCGCAGCGGCTGGAGGCGCAGGCAGCGGAAGCGGAGAAGGTCGCCGCCAATGCGAAGGAGGCGGTGAAGCGCGCTCGGGAAGCGGCTGGCGAAGCCGAACGCCAGCGCAAGGCGCGGGAGGACGCGCGCAAAAAAGCCGAAGCGGAAGATGGCGCACCCGCGCCGAAGGACACCAAACCTTCGGCTTCCGTGATCCCAGAAAGCCTGGGGCCGGAATCGGCGAAACTCGTTTTGAAAACGGAAACCAAAATGGAATCGCCGGCCAAACCGGGCAATTCAAAAATCCCGTCGGTGAGTGTGCGCGTGCCCGAGTCGCGGGCGACGGTGGCGAAGGCGTTGCAAAACAGTCTCGGCATGAAGTTTGCCCCAGTGGGCGAATCTCTTTTTTCTGTCGGATTGACCCGGGTGAAGGATTTCGAGGTGTTCGCCAAAGCCACCAATCTCAAGGCATCCTCCTGGCGCCGGCCTGATTTTCAACAGGGAGCCGAACATCCCGCCGTCAACGTCAATTGGATTGACGCGGTGGCCTTTTGCAAATGGCTCAGCGAAAAAGAGCAGAAGGAAGGTTTCATCAGTTCGAGCCAGCTCTACCGACTGCCCACCGACCTTGAATGGAGCAGGGCCGTTGGGCTGCCGGAGGAGTCGGGCCGCACGCCGGAAGCGCGCGACATGGGGGTCGCCGATATTTATCCGTGGGGAACTCAATGGCCACCGCCTCCCGGAGCCGGCAATTACACGGGCGAGGAAACCAACTCGGATGTCGCGATCAAAGGGTATCACGACGGGTTTCCCTATACTTCACCCGTGGGAGCATTCCCGCCGAACAAACTCGGGCTCTACGACATGGGCGGCAATGTTTGGCAATGGTGCATGGACTGGTGGAATGGCGAGCAGAAAGCAAAAACACTTCGCGGCGGTTCTTGGTACAACGGTGCGTTGAAACTCAGTTTGCTTTCATCGTGCCGCATTAATTCGCCGCCGGAAAAATCGTCCGACAACTACGGTTTCCGCGTCGTCCTCGCGCCGGTGGATGCAACTGCGGCAAAAAAGTAGTTTTTTTTTGGAAATTCCTGAAATGCCTGTTGCGATTTTTTTTCACCTTTGGCAACATCCCGCCCGCCGACCACAGAATTTATGAAACACACCATTCGACTCTTCGTTTTAACCCTGATTGCCTTCTCCGCCACGGCGCGGCTTGCCCAAGCGCAAGGATTGGTCACGGAGGAATATTTTCGGCAACTTGGTATGCCCGACCAAGTCGCCACCGTCGCTCCGCCCGCGGCCGACGACGAACAAAAATACAATTTCGCGGTCGGCCCATTGCGTTTTAACGTCGCGGCCGGCGTCGGCTTCGAGTTCAACGATAACGTCACGCTCAAAGACTCGGGCAAGGAATCGGATTTCATTTTCCGTCCTTCGCTCACCCTCGACGGTTACTGGACCTTGTCGGAGTTGAACACCCTGCGTTTTTCACTCGGCGTCAGCTATGCCAAGTATCTGGAGCACAGCGAATTCGACACGCGCGGAATCCTGCTCTCACCGAGTTCCGCCTTGGCGTTCAGCATTCACGTCGGCAACTTCATCATCACCTTGCGCGATCAATTCAGCTATCAGGAGGATCCTCTCGACAATCCGGTTCTGAGCGGGGTTGCGATTTATCGCCGCTTTGAAAACACGGCGGGGATTCAGGTGGATTGGCCGTTGAGCGACACCATCCGGGCCACTTTTGGCTACAACCATTACAACCTTTTCACCTTCCAACAGGTGTTCAAGCAACTCGATCGTTCCGTCGATTCGGTCTATATCAAACCTTCGGTGGCGATTTCGCCCTCGGTGACCGTCGGCGTGGACGCTTCCGCGAGCTGGGTCAAGTTTTCCGCTCCCATTCAAAACGACGGTCGCAATTATCTAGTGGGCCCATTTGTCGAGGTCAATTTCTCCGAGGCGACCAAGGCGTACGTGGAAGCCGGCTACCAGTTGTTTGAGTTTGACCGCCCGAGCGGAAAGGGTGGGGTCACCGATTCGAGGGATTCGAGTTCGTGGTATGGCCGCGCAGAAATCACCAATCAAACGAGTGAAGCGATCACGCAGCGGGTAATGGCATCCAAGACCGCGGAAGTGGGATTCGGCTCGAACTATTACGAACTCTATCATCTCGAGTACGGTGCCGCCTGGCGCATCACGCCCGCCCTCACGCTTGATCCAACGGCGTTTATTGAATACTACAAAACATCCGACCAAAACGCCACGTTCGGTGAAAAGGCTTGGCGTTTCGGGGTGGCGGTTGGCGCGCGCTATGCTTTATCACCGTCGCTCACGTTGGGCGCCGACTACCGCTTTGTGTTGAAAAACTCCAATGCTCCCAGCTCGGACTATCGTCAAAACGTGGCATTGCTGAGTTTGTATTATAATTTTTGACCCTGCATGAACATCCGCTGCGCGCTGCTAATCTTTCTTTTTCCGTTTTTGGCGAGCGCAGCTCCCCGGCCCAGTGAAGCATCCGCCGACCCGGCCGCGGCACCGACTCCTTCCGCCTTGGCGAGGGGCGAGCGCGGCGGGACGCTGAGCAACGGGGATACGGTCAGTCTGCAAATCGTCGAGGACAAGGAGGCAGAGGTGGAAAAACGGGTGAGTGACACTGGCGATTTGGATGTGCCCTACATCGGGCGGGTTCATGTGGCGGGAAAGACGTGTTCGGACGCTGCGGCGCACATCAAAAAGCTTCTCGAGAAGGATTTTGATTTCTATCACCACGCCACGGTTCGCCTCGCCATCAACCAGTTCAGCAAAAGCAGTGGTTCCTCGCCGAGCGTAGTCGCGGTCGCGAAAATCAACGTTTCCGGCGAGAATCAAAGTTTGCGCACGCCGGGGATGCAAGAATTTCCCAAGACGGAAAAGCTGACGGTGAGCGCGGCCGTTTTACGGGCCGGACCTACCATGTTTGCCAATCAAACGGCGGTGAAGTTGACACGAAAAAAGGGCGACACGACGGAAACGATCATCGTTAACGTCAAAAAGATCCTCAAAGAGGGCCGATTGCAGGACGACATCGAGGTGCGGGACGGCGACTACATTTTCGTTCCGCGCTTGAGCATCGTCACCGGGTTTTGACATGGAACCCGAGATCACCGCGGCTCCGGTTTCGGACCTTCTGACAAAATTCGGCGTGAA
>JANXWU010000210.1 GCA_025350985.1 Spartobacteria bacterium
TCGACAAATCCTTCTGGTTGATGACGCCCGCTTCACTCATCTCGGCGTAGAGATCGTTGCCTTCGCGCGTGCGCTCGCCCACGCCCGCGAACACTGAGTAACCGCCGTGGCCTTTGGCGATGTTGTTGATCAACTCCATGATGACGACGGTCTTGCCGACGCCCGCGCCGCCAAACGCGCCGACTTTGCCGCCCTTCGTGAACGGACAAATCAGGTCAATCACTTTGATGCCGGTTTCGAGAACGTTTGCCTTCGTATCCTGATCGATCAGCGCGGGAGCTTTGCGATGAATCGGATAACGTTTCGTGAAATTCACAGGGCCGCGTTCATCGACGGCGTCACCGGTGACGTTGAACACGCGCCCGAGCACGCATTCGCCGACGGGCACCGAAATCGCCTCGCCGGTGTTGACGACTTTCATTCCGCGCTTCAGTCCTTCGGTGGATGACATCGCAATCGCGCGCACCCAGCTTTCGCCGAGGTTCTGCTGCACTTCGAGCGTGAGTTTGGTCGTCTTGCCCCAGACTTCGAATTCGAGTTCGAGCGCGTCGTAGATTTTTGGAAGCGATTCGGCTCCGGTGAAATCGACGTCCACGACGGGGCCGATGACTTGAACGATGGTGCCGGTGTTGGCTTGGGTGGCGGTTGCTTGCATAGATTTTGTGAATCTGGAAGCCAGAAAATCAGGAAAAACGGATTCTGAATTTCATGGCTTCCTGGTTTTCAGATTGATTATCCCATCGCCATCTGGGCGGTGGCGATTTCGAGAATTTCCGTGGTGATCGCGGCTTGGCGGACTTTGTTGTATTCGAGCGTGAGATCTTTGATGAGTTGCTTCGCGTTGTCAGTCGCGCTTTTCATCGCGACCATGCGGGCGCTGTGCTCCGAAGCGCGCGAATCGAGCACCATCTGGTAAATTTGGAAATGGACGTAGTGGGGCAGCAGCCCGCCCAGCACCTCTTCCGCACTCGGCTCGTAAAGATAACCACCTCCAGCATCTTCCGCCGCTGGCGTGCCGTCGCCGGCGACTTCAGCCGGAGGAAGAGGCAGAATGGTTCTGAGCGTCGGCGTCTGCGTGAGGGTGGAAACGAAATGGGTGTAGGCGACGGTCACCTTGTCCACCGCGCCTGCGAGAAATTGCTCGATGCAGTATTTGGAAATGACCTTCGTCTCGGCAAACTTCGGTGCGTCCTTCAACTCGAAGTCGGCGAGGATCGACTGTTTCGTGCGCGCGAGATACTGCGCGCCTTTCCGACCCGCCGCGACGTAAGTCGTCTTCGCTGGCTCGAATCGATTCAATTCGCGCAGGAGGTTTGTATTCAATGCTCCGCACAATCCCTTGTCCGTGCTGATGACGAGCACCAGTTCGCGTGACACTGCGCGCACTTCGAGCAGCGGGTGCGTCTGCTCGCTTTGCTCACCGACCGACCGCAGCACCTTGCTCATTAAGTCGGCATACGGCCGACCGGCGAGCGCGGCCTGCTGCGCCTTGCGCATTTTCGCGGCGGCGACCATTTGCATCGCCTTGGTGATCTGCGCCGTGTTCTTGATCGACTTGATCCGGCGCCGGATGTCTCTGGTGTTGGCGGCCATTCAGTGGGTTGAGCGTTGGGCGTTAAACGTTGAGCCTTTGCCATTTTGGCGGCGGACGCGGTAAGGCGGAGCTTCCTCGCGGACGTGAAATCCCATCTCAGGTTTGTCCTCCGACCGCGAAGGCTGGAGCAATTGCCGGATGGCGGCGAAAAGATTCGCGATCGCTTCGTCGTGGTCGTCGAGCCGGGATTCGAGTTCGGCGAATTTTTGCGCCAGCTCGGCATTGGCGAGGATCAGCTCGCGCAACCTCACGAAAGCGCGCACCACGCGCACGCTGGCTTCGATGGCTACGTCGCTATTCAAAACACTGGCGAGCATGATCGCGCCGTGTTCGGTGAAAGCCCACGGAAGGTACTTTCGATGTTGGCCGCGACCAGTGGGCTTTAAGGTCGCAATTTGCGACCTTAGATGTGTAAATTCCTCGCGCGCAATCTGAAACGCAAAATCCTTTGGGAATCTTTTCTCATTTCGCTTCACCTGCTCCAGCAGTCGCTTCGTCGTGACTCCGTAAAATTTCGCGAGATCAAAATCCAACATGACCCGCTGCCCGCGCATCGAATGAATCGCGTTTTCAAAATCGAGTGCTGGCAATTTTTCCGGCATAAAACCACTGAAAGATAAAAGCGAGATCACCGGAAGATGGTCTTGAACTCGTCGAGCGCAGGTTTGAGCAGACCTTCGACTTCAGCGTCGATCTGGCCTTTGGTCCGAATCGCGGCGAGCGCGGCTTCTTTGCGGGTCGCAAGATAATCCATCAGCTTGAGCTGGAATTCTTTCACGCGATCGACCGCGATCTCATCCATGTAGCCTTTTTGCATCGACCACAACACGGCCGCCTGTTGCTCGACGGGCAGCGGGTTGTATTGGATTTGTTTGAAAAGTTCGACGATGCGCTGGCCGCGTTCGATCAACGCTTTCGTCTTCGCGTCGAGGTCGGAGCCGAACTGCGCGAACGCCGCCATTTCGCGGAACTGCGCAAGGTCGCCCTTGATCTTGCCGGCGACTTGTTTCATCGCCTTGATCTGCGCGGCGGAACCCACGCGCGACACCGACAAACCGACCGACACCGCCGGACGGATGCCTTGGTAAAACAAATCCGTTTCGAGATAAATCTGGCCGTCGGTGATCGAGATGACGTTCGTCGGAATGTAAGCCGACACGTCGCCGGCCTGCGTCTCGATGATCGGCAACGCGGTGAGCGAACCGTTGCCGTTTTGTTCGTTCACTCGCGCGCTGCGTTCCAGCAAACGCGAGTGGAGATAGAACACGTCGCCGGGATACGCCTCGCGACCCGATGGACGCTTGAGCACGAGCGACACCTGGCGATATGCGACGGCGTGCTTCGAGAGATCGTCGAACACGATCAGCGCGTCCATGCCGTTGTCCATGAACCATTCGCCCATGGCGGCACCGGAAAACGGCGCGAGATACTGATTCGTCGCGCTGTCGGACGCCGGTGCGGTGAGAATGATCGTGTAGGGCAGCGCGCCCGCCTGTTCCAGAATCGCAAGCGTGCGCGCGATGTTCGAGTTTTTCTGGCCGATGCCGACGTAGATGCAATAGAGCGGCCGATAATCCTGGTTGCCTTCGTTGGCTTTGTTGATGCGTGCCTGGTTGATGATGGTGTCGATGGCGATGGTCGTCTTGCCGGTCGCGCGGTCGCCGATGATGAGTTCGCGCTGGCCGCGGCCAATCGGAATCATCGCGTCAATTGCCATAATGCCGGTCTGCACCGGCTGGCTCACCGACTTCCGCTTAATGATGCCCGGCGCGATTTTTTCGACTGGATAAAACGTGTCGCTCTTGATCGGACCCTTGCCATCGACCGGCGCGCCAAGTGCATCGACGACGCGGCCCAGCAGCGATTTGCCGACGGGCACGGAAAGCAGGCGGCCAGTGGTTTTCGCTTCGGTGCCCTCGGTGACTTTTGTGAAATCCCCGAGCAAAATGCAGCCGACTTCGGTTTCTTCGAGGTTGAGCGCAAGGCCGAAAAGTCCACCCGGAAATTCAATCATCTCGTTGAGCATGACGTCCGAGAGACCTTCGATTTTCGCGACGCCGTCGCCGGCTTCCCGGACGATGCCGACGTTGGATTTTGCCGTCGTCGTTTTCAGACCGGCGATTTGGGTTTCGAGTTCCTGTAGGATTTGGCTCATGGCGGGTTGGGTTGAAATCTTTAAGGCAGAGGCACGTCGTAAGTTAAACGCAGAGGCGCGGAGGACGCCGGGATTCGCAGAGATTTTTTTAAATTTTCTCTGCGATCCTCTGCGGCTCTTTGCGTCTCTGCGTTAAAAATCATGGT
>JANXWU010000224.1 GCA_025350985.1 Spartobacteria bacterium
TCCTGGTCTCCTGGGTTCCAGATTTTCTTTTTCCCGCGCCGCATCGACGCCACGTTATCACCGAGTAATTCATGCTTGAGCAGCAGCGTGCGCCAATTCTCGATGCCGCGTTTTTCCTCGTTGCCGAGATCGTACTGAATGAAGCCGCCGAGATATTTTCGGCAAAACTCCGCGCTAAAATCTGTCTCCGTCCGCGCCAGTTCCCCGAGACGATTTAGCCCGAGCCGTTTCAATTCGCGCAACTCCTCCGCCGCTGCCGACGGCTCGGAAAGATCCGGTCGCATCAGCCACATCGCGTAAACGAACGGCAGCCCGGTTTGCTTCGTCCACTCTTCGCCGAGGTCGAGATAATTGAACCGCTCGCCGTGCGTGTGGCGGAATGAAATCGCCTGATTGCCGATAATGAGTCGCGCGCCGGCGTCGTCTGTTTCCGCGACGAGTTGCGGTTTCAATCCGTAAAATTCGGCGAGCAGTGTTCGCAGCAAAAACACCGACGTGAGCGAACCGGGATCAAGCGCGATGGTTTGCACGTCGGGCAGTTTGCCACGAAACGCGAGCACCACGCTGAACACTGGTCCGTGCGAGGCGATTGCGACGCCATCGACGATCTTGTAGCCCGGCGACCGGAGCAGCTCGTATGTCGGCACGAGCGCCACATCCACCGCGCCGCGCGCGAGCATTTCAGCCAGCCGCGCCGGGTGATCGAAAATAACTTCGCCCGGATACGCGGCGATCAACGGCTTGGCGTTGAGATAGCGCACGCAGCCGACTTTGAGTTTTCGCAGTGCGGGAAAACTGCTCACGCGAGCGCAAGCTCCGCCGGCCTTATTCGCGACGTCGAAGGAATGCGCTGGTAAAAAGTGTCGCGCTCCCGAGGCTCGCGTCCCGCCTCGCGCATCGCCCGTTCGAGCGTGGCGACCGTCTGCTGCTGCGGCGTTTTTGCGCCAGCCATGTGGAAAATTTTCTCCTCCACAATTGTCCCATGCAAATCATCGACGCCGTAACTCAGAGCCACCTGCGCGAGCGGCAAACCGAGGCTGACCCAGTACGCGGTGAGGTGATCGAAGTTGTCGAGGTAAAGGCGCGCGACGGCGAGGTTGCGCAGCTCCTCCAGTCCAGTCGCGTGGGGGATGTTTTTCAACATCGGACGCGCGCCTTCCGGCTCGAAGGCGAACGGAATAAAACCCGTGAACCCGTGTGTTTCGTCCTGCAATTCGCGCAGCCTGCGCAGATGATCGACGCGATGCCGCGGCGTTTCGATGTGGCCGTAGAGCATCGTGCAAGTGCTGCGTTCACCCATTTGATGCCACGTCCGATGCACTTCGAGCCACTCGTCCGCGCTCTCTTTTCCGTGGCAGATTTTGTCGCGCACTTCGGCATCGAAAATCTCCGCGCCGCCACCGGTGATCGAGTTCAATCCGGCCGCGCGCAAAGTTTCGAGCGTCTCGCGGATGGACATTTTGAAAATGCGTTCCGCGAGGTGGCGAATCTCAATCGCGGTGAAAGCCTTTATGTGCAGGTTCGGGTCGAGTGCGCGCAGTCCGGCGATCAGTTCCAGATACCACTCTTTTTTCAAAGTCGGATGCAGCCCGCCGACCATGTGGACTTCCGTCACGCCCTGCTCCACCGACGCGCGCATCGTTTCCAGCATCTCGGAAATCGCGAACTCGAAGGCGTGTGCGTCGCGCTTTTTCGCGCCAAACGCGCAGAACTGACACGCAAGGATGCAGACGTTCGAGTAGTTCAAATACCGATTGCGAATGTAGGTCGCGATGTTTCCGTTTTTGCGCTCGCGCACGATGTTCGCCATCAGCCCGAGCGCGTTGAGGTGCGGGGTCGAGTAAAGCGCCAGCGCGTCGTCATCGGAAACGCGCTCGCCCGCAACGATCTTGTCGAAGATCGGGCGCAACTCGGCTGGGATCAAAGCGGGATGCATGTTCACCAAATAGAAGGCGCACGCTAGGGTGCAGACCGAAAATTTGCAACAGCCCGACCGCTTCCAACGACGTGCCGCAGCCGCGAAACTGATTGCCATTCCGAGGGTTGA
>JANXWU010000231.1 GCA_025350985.1 Spartobacteria bacterium
CCTCGGCCAACCGATCTCCGAAAAGCAGCGCAATTTTTTTCTGATCAAGGCCTGACGTCCCATGAACCGACGCGAATTCCTGCACCAAGCCGCCGTGCTCGGCACAGGGTTAGCCGCCGCGCCGTGGCTGCGGGCCGAAGACGCGACGATTACCCTGCCGTTTGAAAATGGCGCGCGTCCACTCGTTCGCTATCCGCAAAAGCGCCCGCTCATCCGCCTGACCGCGCGCCCCCCGCAACTCGAAACGCCGTTCAGCGTTTTCAACGAAAACATCGTCACGCCCAACGACGCGTTTTTCGTCCGCTACCATCTCGCCGGTTCGCCGCCGCCGCTGGAATTGCTCCAGCCGGAAAAGTTTCGTCTCGAGGTCAAGGGCAAGGTCAACACGCCGCTCACGCTCACGCTCGATGAGTTGAAAAAGTTCGAGCCGGTCGAGGTTGTCGCCGTCAATCAATGCTCGGGAAATAGTCGGGGATTTTTCAAGCCGCGCGTACCCGGTGGGCAGCTCGGCAACGGCGCGATGGGCAACGCAAAGTGGCGCGGCACGCGGCTTGCCGACGTGTTAAAAAAGGCCGGCGTCGCCGAGGGCGCGAAGCTGGTGGCGTTCAACGGACTGGACGCGCCGATCACGCCCACGATTCCCGATTTCATCAAAACCCTCGACCTCGACCACGCGCTCGACGGCGAAATTTTGCTCGCCTACGAGATGAACGGCGAACCGCTCCCGTGGCTCAACGGCTTCCCGCTGCGGCTGGTGGTGCCGGGATATTTCGGGACGTATTGGGTAAAGCACCTGAGCGAAATCACCGTGCTCGACGCGGCGTTCACCGGCTTCTGGATGGCGACCGGCTATCGCATTCCCGACAACGACGGCGCGTGCGTCGAACCCGGCACGGTGCCGAAAAAAACCGTGCCGATCGCGCGCTACAACGTGCGTTCATTCATCACGAGTCTCGCCGACGGCGACCGGCTGAAAGTTGGCGCACAGTGCGTCGTGAAAGGGATTGCGTTCGACGGCGGCGAAGGCATTCGCGAAGTTTTGTTCTCCGAGGACGGCGGCAAAAGCTGGCGCGAAACCGAACTAGCCCAAGACCTCGGCAAGTACTCGTTCCGCGGCTGGTCGATCCCGTTCCTGCCGGCGCGCGCCGGTGAGTTCGAGTTAAAAGTCAAAGCCACGAATCGCATCGGCCAGTCGCAGCCGATGGAACCGCTCTGGAACCCCGCCGGCTACATGCGCAACGTCGTGGAAACCGTGAAAATCACCGCGGCATGAAGGCCCAAAATCAATGTTTTTTTGGAGAGCAAGCGCTGCTCGCGTTCGCTCTGATTGCTGCAACCGTTTTGTTTTTTTCGACGGCCACTGTGCGTGCAGAAGATCAATTCGTCCTCCCGCCGGAAACCGCGACGCTCAAATCCGGCGCAGGCGCTGACCTGACAAACGCCCGCTGCGTGCTGTGTCACTCGGTCGATTACATCTCGACTCAGCCGCGACTTTCCGCGACTGCATGGAAAAATGTCGTGGTGAAAATGCAGGCGAAATTCGGCGCGCCGATCACGCCCGCAGACATCGACGCGCTCGTCGATTACCTCGCGAAAAACTACGGCGCGTCGGCAAACTGACAGCCGCAGGGTTTAATGACAGCTCCTGGCTCAACCGGTTTTCAGGGCACCGGCAGTGGCAAAGCCCGCACACGCAGAACGATTCCCGGCCGATCGCTTCACCTCGCTCTCGAATTTTTTGCAACTTCCCGCGGGGACTGGCGTTTACTCGCTTACCATGAAAAAACTCCTCTCCATTCTCACCCTCACCGCAGCCGGCTTGATCGTCGCGCCCTGCCTCACCAACGCCGCTGACGAGAAGCCAGCGCGTCCTCCCGGCGACCGGCCTCACCGCGGCGGCGGCGAAGCCCCGAATCCTGAAGCGCGGCTGAAAATGATGACCGAAAAACTCGGTCTCACCGCGGACCAGCAAGCGAAGATCAAGGCGATCTTTGAAAAGAACGCCCCGGCGTTCAAAGAACTGATGGCCAAAGGCCGTGAAAATCTCACGGATGCCGACAAGGAAAAACTCAAAGAACTGATGAAGAGCCAGCACGAAGAAGTCGATGCCGTCCTGACGCCTGAGCAGAAGGAAAAGGCGAAAGCGATGCACGGTGATCGTGGTCCCGGCCACAAGCCCGGCGGAGCGAAGCCCGACGGCGAAGCCAAGTAATTCCAATCTAAACTCAACAACGAAAGCCGGGGCGAACAGCCCCGGCTTTTTTGTTTCCTCAACGCGCGTGCATACCCGCTAAATCACAAGCTGCCATCGGTCACCGCGCCTTCACTCGCGCTGCTCACGAGCTTCGCGTATTTCGCGAGCACGCCGCGGGTGTAGCGCGGTTTGGGCGCGCGCCATTTTTTCAAACGGGCCGCGATTTCGGCCTTCGGCACGCCCAGATCAATCGCGCGTTTGACCGCGTCGATGGTGATCGTGTCGCCGTTCCGCACCGCCGCCAGAGGCCCGCCTACAGCGGCTTCCGGGGTGATGTGCCCCACCACGAATCCGTGGCTGCCGCCGGAAAATCTGCCGTCGGTGATGAGCGCCACGTCCTTGCCGAGGCCCTTGCCCATGATCGCTGAAGTCGGCGAAAGCATTTCGCGCATTCCCGGTCCGCCGATGGGTCCTTCGCTGCGGATGACGATCACGTCGCCGACTTTGATCGTGCCATCGAGGATCGCGGCGAGGGCGGTTTCTTCGGACTCGAAAACGCGCGCCGTACCGACGAAACGCAGCCCTTCCTTGCCGGAGATTTTCGCGACTGCGCCGCCGGGCGCGAGGTTGCCGCGCAGGATCACGAGGTGGCTGTCCTTTTTAATCGGGTCGCTGAATGGCCGCACGATCTGCTGACCGGCAGGATACGCCTGCGCGGCTTTTAAGTTTTGCTTCACCGTTTTTCCCGTGACGGTCATGCAGTCCCCGTGCAGCAAGCCTTCGTCGAGGAGTATTTTCATCAACGGCAACTGACCCCCGATCGCCACGAGTTCCGCCATGAGATATTTTCCGCTCGGCTTCAAGTCGGCGAGCACGGGCACGCGTTTTCCGACGCGCGTGAAATCGTCGAGCGAAAGTTTGACGTTGGCCGCGTGCGCCATCGCGAGCAGATGCAGCACGGCGTTGGTCGAACCGCCGAGCGCGATGACGAGGGTGATCGCGTTTTCAAAAGCCTCGCGCGTCATGATGTCGAGCGGGCGGATGCCGCGCTTGATGAGATGCAACACCGCCCCGCCTGCTGCGCGCGCGTCGGCGGCTTTCGCGGCGGAGACGGCGTTTTGCGCGGAGCTGTTGGGCAAGGACATGCCCAGCGCCTCGATCGCGCTCGCCATCGTGTTCGCCGTGTACATCCCGCCGCATGAACCCGCGCCGGGGATGGCCATTTCCTCGATCAGCGCGAGTTCGCGGTCGTCGAGTTGTCCGTTCGCGTGCTGGCCCACAGCCTCAAAGCAGCTCACCACATCCAGATTCTTTCCCGCGATTCGTGCCGCCTGTTCCTTGCGCAAGCGCCGCGCCGCGAGTTCGCCGGTGATACAGCCGGGTAAAATCGTGCCGCCATAAACAAAGATTGACGGCCGGTTCAGCCGCGCCATCGCCATGAGGCAGCCCGG
>JANXWU010000247.1 GCA_025350985.1 Spartobacteria bacterium
TGCCGCCGGTCTTCGCAAAGTTCGCCTGCGCTTGGCGCTACCGTGGCGGCAAATCCAGCAGCACCGATTCACTCACCCGCACGGACGGGTCGCGAGTCAGCACCGGAAAATTTTGCCGAATGGCACCGATGCCGGCTTTTCCGCAAAGACCGCAACTTGCGGAAATCATGCCGAAACGCCGGGTTAAATTCGGATCGAGTCGGATGCGTGGGGAGAGCTGGACGTTCAGGATATTGCCCTGCGAAGCCGCCAAAGCGCAGTGGGATAACTCCCGCACGTCCGAGCGCGTGCGCACGATCCCTTCGGAAAGGAGAAATCCCGCCACGAGTTCTTCGTCGTGCCCCGGCGTCCGCATGGTCAGCGCCAGCGGCTCGCTGCCCACGCGGATTTCCAAGGGCTCCTCAACCGCCAACTCATCGTCGGCGCATTCGCACGAGCCATCAGCTTGGCGGCGCACGATGCGTCCCGCGGCGATTCCCGTGGACGGATTTTCGGTCGGGTTCATGGAAAAGACGATCCTGGCTGGCGAGCAACAAGCAAAGTGAAATGAGCGGAACACCTCCATGCGATCTTCTCAAGAGCCGCGAACGCAACTTTACATCCACTCCGGACTTCTACTAATCTTCCACCTCCTTCAACCCTACCCATCCAAATCTCATGAAAAGCATCCTACCTTTCCTCGTCGCCTCCGGCCTTGGAATTTTTGCCGCCTCGTCCTCCGCCGCTGAAAGTCAACCCACGCCGGTCCAGCCGGGAGGCAAACTGCCAGGCGATGTGGCCATTCAACTCGTGAAAGTGGTGGACGGCTTGGTGGACCCAGTGCATGTGACCGCGCCCAAAGATGGCTCGGGCCGCTTGTTCGTCTGCGAACGACCGGGTTTGGTGCGCATCGTCAAGGACGGCAAGCTGCTCGACAAACCTTTCCTTGACCTCAAGGACAAGACACTTAGCTCGTTCCTGGAAGAAGGTCTTTACTGCATTGAGTTCCACCCGAAGTTCAAGGAAAACGGGCTGGTCTATGTAAGTTATGCCGACCTATGGTTCAACGGAGCTACCTTGGTCACCGAGTATCATGTGTCCAAGACTAATCCGGACAAAGTGGACCCGGACAGTGCGCGGGTGATCATGCAGCTTGACTTCCCATATTGCAACCATCACGGCGGCAAGGTGGCATTCGGACCCGATGGTTATCTTTACCTTGGGGTTGGAGACGGCGGATGGGAGGGTGATGTCATCAATGCAGGACAAGACTTACATACTTGGCTGGGCAAGATGCTGCGCATCGATGTCAACTCCAGCACCGCGGATCGCGCTTACACCATTCCGAAAGACAATCCCTTTCTAACCCCGCTGCAACAGATGACGCTCTTCGGCGTTAGCGAATTGCAGTTCTCGAAAATCCATCCCCGCGCCAAACCTGAAATCTGGGCCTTTGGCATTCGGAATCCGTGGACCTTCTCCTTCGACCGAAAAACCGGCGACCTATATATCGCGGACATTGGTCAAAACCACTGGGAGGAAATCAACTTCCAACCTGCTGCGAGCAAAGGCGGTGAAAATTACGGCTGGAAGTTCATGGGCGGCAGCCACCCGTTTCCGATCGAGCTGGAGAAAAATGCTCCGCACGTCGGCGTCCTGCCGGTCGCGGAATACAGTCACGTTGACCAGGGCATCTGTGTCATCGGGATTGGAGTCTATCGCGGAAAGGAATATCCATCGCTCGATGGAGTTTACTTTGTTTCGGATTGGGGCAGCGGGAAGATTTGGGGCATGAAGCGGGACGACGCTGGAAAATGGCAGATGCAAGAACTGCTCGATCTCGATACTCCGCTGCGACCCACCAGCGGCGGAGAGGATGAGCAGGGCAACCTCTACCTCACCCACGCGACCGCTAACTATGGCGGACCGGTCGATCCTTACCAAAGTGAACGCGGCGCGCTGTGGAAAATCGTCGCCGCCGACAAGGTGCCGAAAGGTGCAGCCACCGCGCCTCTTCAGGCGAAGTAGCTATTACTGTAGCGGCGGTCTGTGACCGTCGCCATCCTCCCGCTCAAGCTGCGACCGTGTTCCAATCTTCATGTCAATCTTTACGTACTACTTCTTAACTATCCTGGCCTTACAAAGCTTCCTTGGCCGTGGCCTCGCTCAAGAACCGGCAGCGCATGATCCTTCCATCCACGCGGGCGCGGGCTTGAAGAAAGAACTGATCGCAGGCATCACCGAGGCGGATTTCCTGAAGCTGGGCGACGCGCCGAAGTCAGTGAAGCTGACCCTGGTCGCGGCCTTTACCCCGGCCAACTACGGAATGAACTTCAACGGCTATTCCCACGGAAAAGCTACTTACATCATTCCCGCCGGCTGGTCGGTGGAAGTTACGTTCATCAATCCCAGTCCAGTGCCGCACAGCGCCATCGTGGTAGAGCGCGAAATGATTCGGAAAGTCCAAGTGGGCGAGCCGGCTTTCAAAGGCGCGTCGACCCCCAAGCCAGTCACCGGAATGAGCACCAGCAAGGCAGTCTTTAGTTTCGTCGCAGGCGAGCCGGGCGACTATGCCTTCGCTTGCGGCTTTCCCACGCACGCGACGGCCGGGCATTGGGTGGCGTTACAGATTAGCGCCGAGGCAAAAGCCGCGTCTCTAAAGCTAGGCGATGCCCCGGCAGTCGAGGCGAAGTAACTGCGGAACTTAACTTGCTAGAACCTATCCGACAAAAGCCGCGCGACGGAACACAGGCATCTTGCCTGTGGCGGCCAGCAGGATGCCCGCCGGCCGCACAGCTTGGAAGGCTGCGTTCCGATTTGTCGGATAGCTTCTAGCGGCCCGGCACCGGGGTG
>JANXWU010000251.1 GCA_025350985.1 Spartobacteria bacterium
CGGACAGACAAACATTGGCAATTGGAACGCAATGCTTCGGCACAATCGGGCACCGGCTCAAACGACTCCACACAGCAATTGGACCAGAGCTTGGACGAGCTTACGGCAAATTGGCCGACGTTTGCACCCACATCCAGCACGGTACGCGGATTCACACCTTGCGCTTTCAAATTGGAGACAATTCGATAAGCCGTCAGGGAAAATTTCGGCCACAGAACTGCTGCAATAAGCAATTGATGACAGTTCATCAAAATCTATTGCCCATTTTTAATGTCTCCCTGCCAGTCCGCAACACAGAAAGTAATTTTCGTAGGCGACTTCTGGCGTCGCTCCTTAAATAAAAGAAATGATTCCTGGAAGCCGTCGCTGAATCTACAAATTCTTGGGGATACTTTAGCCACCGATCAATTTGTCCGAGTGCTGTATTAGTAAAATCTTCCCCTTCTCCTACAACTTTGCCGACAGCAACGGGCAATAGTTGTTTGATGCAGCCTCTGTCAGAACTAATCACGGGAACTCCATTTGCGAGCGCCTCGAGGACAGTAAGTGGCTCAGCTTCGTGTATGTATTTGCTGGGAAATATCAACACATCTATTCCGCGAAAGAATTCGTTTTTTTCCTGCCCATACTTTGGTCCTACATACTTCACGTAATTCAGCGTTTGCAATTCTAACCGTACCGTTTTTTCCACGGCTCTATCCTGAAACGGTCCTGCTATAACAATCTCCAATGATCGACTTTGTAAATAGCGTGCAACTTCCAAGAACTCATAGATACCCTTGTCCGACGAAATATTGCCAAGAAATCCAATTGTTCTAAGAACACTTTTCTCTACATGGCTGAATAGCGCCGTCCCAACATTCTCAACAAATATTGCATTTGATATCGCTAAGGTGGTTTTTACTGTTTTATAGTTTTTCTTCAGTACAGCAGCCATCTCAGGACACAAAACAACGTGCACTGCGCGAATGCCGGCGATTAAGGTGAAAATTTTTGCGTACAACCTACGGTTGTCAATATAAGCGTAGCTGTGGTGATGTATCACAACTGGAACTGAAAAGAACCGTGCCAATAAAATAAATGCGGCCTCATAAATTTGCCCAAGTCCGCCTGACGCACCAATATATAGACTGGACGGGCGCATTCGAATGCAACAAGTAAAGAATTTAAGCAACTCGAACATAGCACGCGCTAACCTGCGCACCCTAATTAGCGGCCCTTTCCTTGTGGTGGATGCAGCCAAATCAAATACGACCGCGTGACCCTTAGATCTCTCTATGGCTACTGCCATTGCTGCATTAACCAAGGCGGCACCATGAACAGGGGGCGGGAAAGCGCCCACCATTGCTATCCATTCATTCATTTCGCACTTGCACCAGTTCTACTGCCTGCATCGTTGCCGTACGTGCTGCTGCCGTGGATCAGATTAATTCACAAGATGTTGGTATCACGTATCTTGTAAGTCGCGTTTACCTAAGCATGCAGCGCTATTCTCTTGTTTGATTGGCAATTCAAATAGGGCGCTCAATTTACAATTCTTGGCGCACATTTCAAACATGTAGCTTTACGTAACAACGCCTTCCGTACGAAGGAAATACCTACCATTAACATTTGCGGGCTTTATCGGTTCAGCTGGAACACCACCGTATATCCAATAGCTATCTGTGAATTGAGTCCTCAAAAGCGACTTAGCAGTCAACAGCGAGAAGCTTGGCAATCGACTTCCTCCAAGAATCACCGTCTGGGTCCCGATGAAACAATAATCACCAATAGTAATGGGTAACGCTTCTTGCCGCGATTTTTCGATGTTTATGCTGTGTGACAATAACTGCGAATTGTAGCCAGCTAAAGTTGTGAATCGTCCGATGGTAATAGCGGCGGTGCAGTCTAATAAATGTAAGTGAGTTATCGCGGAATGGGGGCCCATTACTAGGTCGGGTCGCCTCTCTATGTCATCTTCGTAATATCTCGCTCCGCCGCTCGGATGGGCCGAAATCCAATTAGCTTTTCCGATAAGTGCAAATTCCCCTATATGTAATGTTGAAAGTCCCTTGCACACCGAAAAGTGCCCGATACTTGCCCCAGGGCCCATAACGACATTCTCTGCCGATACGTAAGCGAAACCTATATGGGCAGTTTTATGTAATTTGTAGCCACAAAGTAATTGTAAAAATAACCGCTTTAAGACCCACGGCATGAGCATAGATATAGTTACAATGATTTTTTTCACTGCTCACTCGATTCATCATTGGCTGTAATTGGCACTATTAACCGCCACAAACCTACCAACAAGATAACAGCCAACAAGTAGTAGTAAAACCTTGTCGAAGATCTAAGATTATATTGCGTTGATACGATAGCGCCCAGTAACACCAGACCCCCATAAGCCATTGGCAAGAGAACGCGATGTTTTCTGTATTCTTTCACGAC
>JANXWU010000276.1 GCA_025350985.1 Spartobacteria bacterium
ATTTTCCGCCGTCACAAAATTTGTTCCAAGCCGCTTCGACGCGCTCATTTTCACCGTCCAAGACCTGATCGAAATACGCGAACGCCAGTTTCCGAAGAACATTCCACGGCGCGGTCTGGTTCTTAAAAGGGTCGAGAAAATCTGTGACATTCGGAATGTGGATGCAGCGATTCCCACCAATGCGCGCATGACCAAAGGAAGCGCGGCTAATCCTCTGGCTAAGAATCAAACTCTACTGGAACTGGGTGGTGGGGACTTGGTGGTGAAAGCAGGACATGACATCGATGGTGGCATCTATTATGTCGAGCGCGGTCAAGGCGCGGTGATTGCGGGCAACAGCATTCATACCAACAGCACCCGATCGCCGTCGCTGGGAAACCTATCAACCACCGCTGCGATTCTTCCGTCCCAAGCGTGGATGCCGACGACGCTTTTCCTGGGAAAAGGCGGCTTCGAGGTTTCGGCGCGGGGCGATCTGCTGCTTGGTCCGGTGGCCAACCCTTTCCTGTTGCCGCAAGGCGCGGGCAACTCGTTTTGGTATAAGACTTACTTTTCGACTTATGCTCCAACCGATGCCGTGGATGTCTCTTCGTTGTTCGGCACGCTCACCCTCCGCGAGTCCGCGGCGCTCGCGACCAGTGGGTTGGGGGCTGCCACCCCGTTGCTGGAAAATTGGCTGCAAAACGTGCTGCTCTTGCCCTCGACGCTTCCTAATCCGCCCCCGGCTTCCTTTTACCAGCCGTGGCTTAGAATTGCCGAAACGAACGTCCTGCCATTCGCTCGCGTCGCGAACCTGATGCCGGCGACGTTGCGCGCGACCGCTTTCTCCCAAGACATCAATGTGGTGGGAAGCATCTTACTTTCGCCATCGCCCGTCGGGACGGTTGATCTTGCCGCCGCCGGTTCGATCAATGGATTGCAGCCCACCGGAGTCACTACACTTAACACCGCCCGCGTGACGGTTTGGAGTCCGGGCAGCATTAATCTTTCCGACGCCAATCCGCTGTCGGTTCCGCAAACGACATCGCCCTTTGCCTACCAACAGCTAACCCCAGGTGATCCCAGTAATGCTGGAAACAGCAATTTGCTGGACCTTACTTTCATCGACAACTTATTCCGCGAAACCGGCTCGACGCTGGGAGTGGCCGGAGTCATTCAAACTAAGCAGGCTCTGCATGCACCCGGAGTGCTTCACACCGGCGATCTCGACCCGGTTCATCTCTACTCTCAAAGTGGGAATATCTCCGGTCTTACCTTGTATGCTGGCAAAGCCACTCGGGTTCTGGCCGGCAACGATATAACCGACGTTGCCATTTATGCGCAGAACACCAGCAGTCAAGACGTCAGCCTCATCGGTGCCGGGCGCGATGTGATTGCGTACGATCCCAGCTCAGCGCTGCGGGTCGCAGCCGTCTTACCCGGCAATGCTTTGAACGCCGGGAACACCATTCAGGCGGGCGATCTGCAAATCAACGGCCCGGGGACGCTGGAAGTTCTGGCCGGAAGAAACCTTAACCTTGGAGTCGGGAGAAATTCGTCCGATTCGGCCGACATCGGCATCGGCATAATTAGTATCGGCAATGCGCGCAACCCCTATCTCCCCTTCGAGGGTGCCAGCATCATTGCCGGGGCAGGTTTTGGACTTGTTCCTAATGGTCTCGCCGGCGCAGGGCTGGATTTCAAAAGCTTCCTCGCGCAGTTCGGCAAACTAAAAGGTGCCCCCGGCGAACAACAAGACATCGCAGCCTTGGAGACGTTCTATAACACTTTGCGTGACGCGGGCCGAGATCACAACAAGCTCTCCAGCCCGGGCTTCGGGAACTTCGCCGCGGGGTTCGCGGCCATTGACTCGTTATTTCTCGGCAGTTCTCAAGGCGATATTTCCCTGACCTCCCGCGAGATAAAAACCAAGAGCGGCGGCAGTATTAGTCTTCTGGCTCCAGGTGGAAGTCTGCTGGTGGGATTCGATAGCGCCGGCAGTCAAGCACTTGACCAAGGCATTCTGACCGAAGACGGCGGCGACATCTCCATCTTCACCCACAGCAGCGTAACCGTCGGCACTTCGCGCATCTTTACCTTGCGCGGTGGCAACGTGATTATTTGGTCTTCAGTCGGTGACATCGCGGCGGGTGCTTCTTCTAAGACAGTGCAGTCAGCGCCGCCAACGCGTGTGTTGATCGACCCGCAAAGCGGCGATGTAAAAACGGACCTCGCCGGACTGGCCACAGGTGGTGGCATCGGCGTGCTGACGACGGTCGTCGGCGTGCCGCCGGGAGATGTCGATTTGATTGCGCCAGTGGGCACGGTGGACGCAGGGGACGCTGGCATCCGCGTATCTGGGAACATCAACATTTCCGCAGCTATCGTTTTGAACGCTAACAACATCGTCGCCGGAGGCGCGAGCGCCGGTGTACCTGCCACGGCTGTATCTGCCCCTAGTATCTCCTTTACCCCGCCCCCGCCTCCTCAGTCGAATCCAGGCGAAGAAGCGGCCAAGGAGCAAGCGCGCAAACAAGCCGAGCAACACGAAGAACTGCCTTCCATCATCACCGTCGAAGTCGTCGGCTACGGCGGCGGTGAAAATCCCGAGGCCATCTGAAGAATCAAACCCAATCCTATGAAAACAAAAAAACAACTAATGGCGTTTGTGCTGGCATTATCCAGCATGGCGTTTGCGCTCAACGTCGAGGCTTCGCCGCTGACGGCCAACGACGGAGACCTGTTTATCGGGTTGCGAGCAAACGGGGGAACCGGAGTTTCCAGTAACGTTTTGATCGATATCGGTCAGTTCACGCAGTTCGATCATAGCTTTACTCTCAACCTGGGCAGCATTGCCACAGACTTTACGACCACCTTTGGCAATGATTGGTTTAGCCATCGCGACGACGGCACGACCTCGGCCAACAATAACAACGGCTTGGGCTCGGATGTGTATTGGGGGGTCATTGGCGCCTTTAGTGAGGATGACACCGTTTACGCTTCGAAGATCAACACGACCGCCTGGCTGGATAAGAGCGATCAAGCTGCATCCGCGCAGGCGATCGGGGGCA
>JANXWU010000283.1 GCA_025350985.1 Spartobacteria bacterium
GACAGCCGCGTGATCGGCGACGGCAAGCCGGGACCGGTGACGGCGCGTTTCATCACGCGGTTCCGGGAGTTGACGCAGACGACGGGCACGGCGATTTGAAGCAATGCTTTTTTCTAAACGCAGAGCCGCAGAGGTCACTGAGGCGCGCAGAGGGTTTTTGAAAACGAAGCCGTTTCTCTGTGTTCTCCGCGCCTTTGCGTTTCAAAATCCGCTGCGCAGTTCGTAACGCCATGACCTGCGACGTTTGCAAAACCAATCCGGCGACCGTTTTCCTGACGCAAATCGTGGACGGGCAAATGAAGAAGATCAATTTGTGCGAGTCGTGCTCGAAGGAAAAAGGCGTGACCGACCCGACTGGTTTCGCGCTCGCTGATTTGCTGCTCGGACTTGGCGCGGCGCAGGAAATCGAGAAAGGCTCCGGCCAGAAATGTCCCGCGTGCGGGTTCACGCAGGCGGACTTCAAGAAGACCGGGCGGCTTGGCTGCCCGACGTGTTATGGGACGTTTGGCGACGCACTGGAGTCGCTGTTGAAAGCGATGCACAAGGGCACGGCGCACGCGGGAAAAATTCCGTCGCGCCAGATGCGTTCGCTGCATTTCGACGCGCAGTTAAAGACGCTGCGCAAGGATTTGGCGCGCGCGGTGAAGGATGAAAATTACGAGGCGGCGGCGAGCTTGCGCGATCAAATCAAACAGCTCGAAGCGAACGAACCGGCGGAGGAAAACGCGTGAAGTTTTCGCAGTTGTATGCTCAGCCGAGCGAGTGGCTGCGCGGCGAAGGACCGCACCACCAGATCGTCGTGAGCAGCCGCATCCGGCTCGCGCGGAATTTGAAAAGCCATGCCTTTCCGGGCTGGGCGAAGAAGGCGGAACGGCTGCAAATTTTGGAGGAAGTAAAACCGCGCGTGGAGGATTTGCGCGAGATGGACGACGCGTTCAGCGAGTTTTTGCAAGACCTCTCGCCCTTGGAAAAGCAGGTGCTCGTCGAGCGGCATCTCATCTCGCGGGAGCACGCGGCGAAGGGCATCGGCAGCGCGATCGTGATGAATCGCAAGCAGTCGCTGTCGATCATGGTCAACGAGGAGGATCACTTGCGGATGCAGTCGATGCGTCCGGGTTTGCAACTCAAGGCGACTTTCAAGGCGCTGGACAAAGTGGACACGGAACTGGAGCAAAAACTCGATTACGCCTTCAGCGCCAAGCTCGGCTATTTGACCGCCTGCCCGACAAATGTCGGCACCGGGATGCGCGCGTCGGCGATGGTGCATCTGCCGGCGCTCGTGCTCAGTGAAGACATCAACAAAATCATCCAGGCGGTGAACAAAATCGGACTCGCGGTGCGCGGACTTTACGGCGAGGGCACCGAGGCGATGGGCAACCTTTTTCAAGTCTCCAACCAGACGACCCTGGGCGAGAAGGAGGAGGAAATCATCTCGCGTCTCAACGAGGTGATCGAGCGGATCATCGAGAACGAGCAGAACGCGCGGCAGATTCTTTTGCAGAAAAAGCCGCACACACTCTTCGATCAAATCGGGCGCGCGTATGGCATCCTGACGCACGCGTATTCGATCAACTCGAAGGAGGCGCTGAACCTTCTTTCGTTCATGAAACTCGGCATCGACCTGAGTTTTTTCCCGGAAGATTGCCGGGTGATCGTGGACGAACTTTTCATCGCCACGCAACCGGCGCATCTCCAACTCGGCTCGCAGCAAAAACTCACCGCCGAGGAACGCGACGCCTTGCGCGCGCGGATCATCCGCGACAAGTTGAAGGCGTTCCCCAACCCTGATATAGATAAACAGGCGGAAAATCCGCCGCGCAAAGAGGCGAAAGATGATGAATAATTTCACGCCGAGAGCTCAACAAGTGCTGGCGCTTGCCCGGAAGGAAGCGGACCGGTTCAACCACAATTATGTCGGCACCGAGCACTTGCTGCTGGGGCTGATCAAGCTCGGGCAGGGCGTGGCGGTCAATGTGCTGCAAAAGATGGGACTCGATCTCGATACCGTGCGGATGGAAGTCGAGAAGCAAGTCGGCAGCGGGCCGGAAACGAAAATGGTCGGCAACATTCCTTACACGCCGCGCGTGAAAAAAGTGCTCGCGCTCGCGGGCAAGGAGGCGAAGGCGCTCAATCATTCTTATGTCGGCACCGAGCACATTTTGCTCGGGCTTTTGCGCGAAGGCGAAGGCGTGGCGGCGCGGGTTTTGAAAAGCCTCGACGTGGACATTGAGCGGACGCGCAACGAAATCCTGCGCGAACTCGACCCGAATTTCAGCCCGCCCGAATCCGAGCAGGAAGGCCAGAGCGAACCGCGCAGTGGCAAGGAAGTGAAGACGCCGGCGCTGCGGGCGTTTGGCCGTGACCTGACCGAGCTTGCGAAAAAGGGCGAGCTGGATCCGGTGATCGGGCGGCAAAATGAGATTGAGCGCGTGATCCAGATTCTGTGCCGCCGTTCCAAAAACAATCCCGTGCTGCTCGGCGAAGCGGGTGTCGGCAAGACGGCCATCGTGGAAGGTCTCGCCGAAGAGATCGCGGCGGGCAATGTGCCGGAGCTTTTGCGCGACAAGAAAGTCATCACGCTCGACCTCGCGTTGATGGTCGCGGGCACAAAATATCGCGGCCAGTTTGAAGAGCGCATCAAGGCGGTGATGGACGAAATCAAGCGCTCGAAAAACGTGCTGCTGTTCGTCGATGAGTTGCACACGATCGTCGGCGCGGGCTCAGCCGAAGGCGCGATGGACGCGTCGAATATCATCAAGCCCGCGCTCAGCCGCGGCGAGTTGCAGTGCATCGGCGCGACGACGCTCAACGAGTATCGCAAATACATCGAAAAAGACGCCGCGCTCGAACGCCGTTTCCAGACCGTGAAAGTCGAGCCACCGTCGGTGGATGAGACCGTGCTGATTTTGAAAGGGCTGCGTCCGCGCTATGAGGCGCATCACAAGGCGAAGATTCTCGACGCCTCGCTGGAAGCTGCGGCGAAGCTCACCGACCGCTACCTCACTGGCCGATTTTTACCCGACAAAGCCATCGACGTGATGGACGAAGCCGGGTCGCGCGCGCGCATCGGCTCGATGACGCGACCGCCGGACGTGAAGGACATCGAGAAGGAAGTCGAGACGATCAAGAGCGACAAGGAAGCTGCGATCAAGGCTCAGGATTTCGAGAAAGCCGCCGCACTCCGCGACACCGAAAAACATGCGAAGGAGAAGCTCGAACGCATCCTCACCGAATGGCGCGAGAAGCGCGAGGAGCAGTTGGTCGTGGTCACGGAGGACGACATTTTGCACATCGTCTCGAAGTGGACGGGCATTCCGCTGCAACGCATGGAGCAGAAGGAAACCGAGAAGCTGCTGGCGATGGAAGGCGAACTGAGAAAGCGCGTGATCGGCCAGGAAGAAGCGGTCATCGCAATCAGCAAAGCGCTGCGCCGTTCGCGGGCGGATTTGAAAGATCCCCGCCGCCCGATCGGCTCGTTCATTTTCCTCGGCCCGACCGGAGTTGGCAAAACTTTCCTCGCCCAGTCGCTGGCTGAGTTCATGTTCGGCGACCGCGACGCGCTGATTCAGATCGACATGTCGGAGTACATGGAAAAATTTACGGCTTCGCGACTCGTCGGCTCGCCTCCGGGCTACGTCGGCTACGAGGAAGGCGGACAACTGAGCGAAGCCGTCCGTCGCCGCCCTTATTCCGTGGTGCTTTTTGACGAAATCGAAAAAGCGCATCCCGACGTGATGCATCTGCTTTTGCAAATCCTCGAGGAAGGCAAGCTCACTGATTCGTTCGGACGCAAAGTTGATTTCCGAAACACGATCATCATCATGACCTCGAATGTCGGCGCGGAGACTTTGCG
>JANXWU010000292.1 GCA_025350985.1 Spartobacteria bacterium
GCGCGCCAGTTCCGCACCATCACCGCCGACAACGGCACCGAGTTCCCCCGCTACGACATCGCCGAGGCGGTCACCGGCGTGAAGTTCTACTTTGCCACCCCGCCGCAGGCGCTTGCGTTGGGCGGCCCTTCTTGTCTAAACCACAGCGCGGCAAGGCAATTCCCATGATCCCCACGGTGGCACGAACGCGGTTGACGGTTTTCCGGCGCACGGCTCTTCGCGCAGCGGAAAAGCCTGAAGCTTGGCCGCAAACGCATCGCCAGAGGACGCAAACGCTTTCGGCTTTGCGGCAAAAGCCTAGGAGCCTGTGGGAAAAGTTGAATCTGGAAGCCAGGAAGCCAGGAAAAGAGCGCGTGAAAATTCCTGTCTTCTTGGATTCATGGCTTCCAGATTCCTCGAAAAGCCGCGCGTCCATCGCTCCGTGGGAGACTTTTTCACCACGCTCTAAGAGTTTGCGGGAAATGCTTCCGGGTTTGCGGCAAACGTCTAGTCCGATGCGGCAAGCGCCTAGTCCAAAGCGGCAAACACCTAGTCCGAAGCGGCAAACGTCTAGTCCGATGTGGCAAACGACTAGTCCGATTTCCCAAAAACGAGGCGTTTTTTTGCGCATCGCACCCGGCATGACCCGTGCGGCTGTCGAAAAATGCTCATTTTTTCCACCAAACCCCACTCATGCACCCAGTGCCAAGACCGATGCAAAAACTCCAGGCTCGTACAAAACAAAACCGGTGGCAGGGATTTCTCCCGACCACCGGTTGTGTCGAGCAATGAGCTAAGGGTGGACGTTATTGCGGCCGTTGTGCGGCGTCGCGGCGTACGGGAAGACTTTGTTGTAACCAATGTCGTTGTGATCGACTTTGTCCACCCCCGGATCAGCCGGAGCTTTGGCCAAAGTCGGAGCCATCGGGTTGCGCAAGTCGCTGAAGATCGCGAGCACCGCGATGTCCACCACGTCGTCGCCGAAGCGGCGTCCGTTCGGCCAACCTCCCGGCTGCACGCCCTGACCCAGGAATCCTTGGCCGATGGTGCTTTGCAACACATCGGGATTCGCAGTCCCACCCGCCATGTTCATGCCTCCTCCGAAGATGCCGAGCCGGTTGAATCCGGCATCATTCGGCGCCGCCCCGGCATTGCTACCGCCGGCGAGACGCGCGGGTCCGGTTGAGAGATCAATCTTAATCATGTCGGGTATGAATATCCCCGCCAGATCGGTCCGATTGGTGCGCAGGTTGACCGGCGCATTGAGGAGCGTCGCCAGCTCGGGATTGAGCGCATAGTTCTTGAAAACTTCTGCGTCGTCATCCGGCGGGATTTGGTTGTAGCGGTCTTTATCCCGGATAGACACGAGGCCCTCGCAGAACAACGGATTACCCTGGCGTCCCACTTGGATGAACCCGGAGGCATTCTGCACGCCTCCCTGCTCCGTCCCTTCGTTGACCTGCTTGAGTATTCGCACCCGCTGCCGGCTCGTCGTGGCATAGACCCCGGCCACCTGCTGGTCGCCGCCGAGTTCCGCCACCGGGATATTCAAGACAATGGTGTGGACGTTGAAGCCGCCCTGGCTGTCATGCGGTTTGTTCCCGCCGGTAAAGGTAAAGTCCAAGTCGAAGATACTATGGATGTCTGCATAAAAGCCGTCGTCCCGTTGTCCGGCAAAGACTTGATAAGATGGACCGCTGGCCTGTGTGTAACTGGTCTCCGCGGTGTATTTGTCCAAGGCCGCAGTCGTGGCCACCCCTTCCTTGGCCTTGTTGTTTCCATTGTCTCCCTGGTTGTAGAACTTAGTCACCAATCCTTGATTGTTTGGCGGCACGAGCAAATCAACGCCTGGGAACAACACCTGACCTCGGGCACCGGTGGTCCGGCTGAACTTGGTCACGGTATAGTGCTGGGTGAGGTTTTGATTCGCATCATCCACGTTGTTAATCACTCCAAGGTAGGACTGGGCGATCGTGTTGGTGTTTTTATAAACTGTCTTAAACCGAAACTCATAAGCGACCGTGGACTTCCCGGCGGCCAGGTCCTTGCCAGTTCCCACCCAGATCTTATATAGAACATTGTCGTCAAAGTTATACTTGTTCGGCCCAATTCCCGGTTCCTCGAAGGGATAGACCGCGAGCGCAACCGTGAGATACTTTTCATTGCCCGTGTTGCTGCGGAAGGCATACACGTCAGTCGTGTTCGCGGCGGGATCGAGCACGATGAGCGGCGCATCCTGATGGCTCGAGGCCGTGAGACGCGGCGCACCCGCGGTGAAGGCCGCCAGCGCCACCAGCGCCGCGCCCAATTGATTAAAGGTTGGATTTGTTTTCATTGTTTTTTTGATTTGAAATCTGAGCTTTCTTTTCGGTCGGAGTTGCCTTCCGGTGAGTTTGAATCGCGCGCCAGCGACTTGGTGGTTTGGTAAAGTTCATCCCGCTCGGAGGGAAGCAGCATCTGCTGCAAGGCGGTCGCTTTTTGAAAATACCGCGCCGCCTCCTCGCTTCCGCCCGCGGCCGCAGCGATGACCCCGGCGTGCAAAAACAACCGCGCGTCCACCGTCCCCTCGGCGAGCGCGGACTTGGCGTGAGCGCGGGCCTCCGCCACCCGGCCTGCGGCTAGTGCTGCCCACGCGAACGCATCATGGGTAAAAACATCGCGGCGATTTTCCAGTTCCGCCTGCGCCAGTTTCAACGCGAGCGCCGTCTCTTTTCTGCGCGTGGCCAGAAACAACGCCAGCGTGCGGGGATCATCGGCCACGCCTTTTCTAGTCAAGTTCGCCTCCACCTTTTCGGCTTCCGCGATTTGATCGTTGGCTCGATACGCTTCCGCCAGCGCCCACTCGTACTCCGGCAGTGGATTCGCTTCCGCCGCCGGTTTCAAGCTTGCCAGCGCCGGGACATTTTTCTTTTCCGCCAACAACATTTTCCCCCGCAGGAGCAGTGACGGCGGATGGTTCTTGATGAATTGCAAAG
>JANXWU010000297.1 GCA_025350985.1 Spartobacteria bacterium
TTATCTGTTCAGATACCTGAGCGTGCCAGTCATCTACGTCTTGTAAAGAACCTGCGGCAGCGTAGCCTTTTCTCTTGTAAACCCCTGCGGGTATTTCAATAGGTTCAGCGGTTGGGGCGACGTTAGAGGGAGCGTCTCCTCTTGATAATTTTAAATCACTACCTTCGGGGAGTACCTGTCCACCTATGGATGTCACTGTGGCATTTGGATCGGTTGGATCGCCATAAATTTTTGTTTGGAATTGCGTCTTGTAATTATTCAACAGGTCGGCACGTTGCGCTTCGTTGCGGTAATAATTCATCCTTGCCATGTGCAAAGAGAGACTCTGTACACGATTAGCTATCTCGTCCCCACCAGCTTGTAGAGCTTTGCCTATATCCCCACCGAAGGCACTAGCTAATGGATGAAGTTCTTCTGGCGCTGTGGCGTGTGTCGCTTCTGGTGAAATTTGTTCCTGGTATTGTTGCATTTTATCCTTTAATAGCCATTGAATGACGGCATGCCGTAGGTCTTATTGATTGTTCCTACCGTTCCAAATTGAGCGGCTGAACTTAACAATGAGGATGCTGCCCCAATATCACCGGCCATTTCAGCTTTGCTGGCACCCATAGAGAACTGGTCTTTCTGTGCGCCTAGTCCCCATAGTTCTGCGTTTTTACTATTGGTGATGTTCCAAGACTTCACATTAGCGTTATACAATAAGGTTTGTTGATCCATTTGTTGCTTAGTAAACGTGTCCTTAGCTATCTCAGCACCCGTTACTGAACCGTTGATGCCTTGTGCCCCTGCTGATGCGGCCTGTGCGCCTTTAATCGCCATTTGTTGACGGCTTAATTGTTTTGATTCAAGGGCTGCTTGAGTTTGTACGCTTGTTATATTCGCATCTGCTGTCTGCTTGGCTATTTGTTGCTGAACTCCTGCTGCTTGGGCCTGGTAATTCAGCATGTTCTTTTGGGCTTGGCCTTGCTGATAAGCACCGTATGCCGCTACACCACCTGCTAGAGCGGTTGCACCTAAAGCAATCTCACCAAAGGTTATGCCAGCCGCTGCTGTTGTTGCTGCTGCGGCACCCGCCGCCAACCCTGCTGATCCTGCCGCTATCGATGCTCCCGTAACTAACGTCGTTGCCGCTGCTATAAAGGACACTGAGACACCTCATAGATAAAATGTTGTTCATCATGTGTTAATTCGTCAAACGTCTTTGCGATTAACTCGCTCTCTAGTTTCTCCAGGTCTGTTTCATGCGTGGCAAACACCTCTACCCATATCGTATCCTCATGAGCATAGCCCACCCGCTTGGAGCCAGGCTTAGAAATAAGATAGTCACCACTCTTAAACCGCTTTGATCCTTCCTCCGAGAAAATAGATATATCCCCTTTCATCACAAACACAGGGTTTGACTTCTTATGTATCTTGCCCACAACAAGCATCCCTTTGGGGATGAAGATTTCCCGCACGTACATACCTTCGGCGAAACTGTGTTTTAAAGGTAGACAATCATCCTCACCATGCCCAGGTATTTTCTTAATCATCGACTCTAGGTTATCAATATCCTGACGGGCCAAAACGTTTGGAACATTCTTGGTAAATGAGAAATGTCTAAAAGACATGTTATCAATGCCCATTGTCTCAACCGGCCCCCACGTCGCACCTAAGAAGGTCAGCCAACGGAAAGACTCAGAATTGCGCAAATCAACATACCCGTAAAGCGTGGGGTAGACCTCTAGTAAGTCATCGATCCACTTCTTGCAGTTCCGCACAAACGGTCGCCCGATATCTTTTATGCCATCTGTAGTTAGCATCCATAAGAAGCCAGACGAAAAGTCACGAGGCATAACACCGAACATGGCGACGGGTTTCTCATTGTGTAAGATAGTTGTTGAGATAATCGATTTGTCAAAAGAGTTGAATGCGGCTTCTATAGGTGTTGAGCGGTCATAGCTCCACATCTCCATGGCGTCTTGTTCACGCATATTAAACCCGATATGGACACAGTCCTTGCGCTCGCTTGGTCTGATTGTACCGATTATGGGGTCTTGATAGGTCATCATGATTGCATTGCGGGTAATCCGCTTATTTGTAATTCAGAGATTATATTTCCTATGGTCAGAGGTAAAGGGTCGCTCTGTTGAATACATATAGAGTTTTCTGTTTGTGCATTTCCACCAAGTTGAACGGCGACATTCCCTGTGAACAAAGGCGGCGCTGGTGGATCATAGTTAATACGTACCAAACTTGGTATTGGTTTCATGCTATCAAAGGATGTGCCAACATAGCCTCCGGCAGAGTTCCAAACGCCTATGACACCTTTACCTATGTTTATTGTCCGACCCTGCATAGTCCCCGCTGGTATAGGCACAAAGGGCGTTGTAGGCTGTAATTGCGAGACATACGGAAGGCCATAGATGATCTTGTTATAATTAGCACCGCCCGTCCAGCTAATGACACCACTCTGAACGGTCGTTTGCGGTAATATAAATCCATCCGCTAGAATTGATATCGTCTGACCATTAAGCCATGTGGCCCCTGTTATCTGTGAGACACCTGAATTGAAATAGGCGTTGTTAAAATATGCTGATCCACTAACAACCTGACATTGCGCTCTGACAACAGTTGCCGCTGCGTTAATTGTGACGGTGACAGTTAATAATTGCCATGTACCATCTCCCGTATGGGCGGTCGATTGATACGTATTTACCCCATCATAGATTGACGCATACGCACAATTTGCAGTTGAACATTTAACAAATACGCTAAATGTTACCGTGCGACTCTGCCAATAGGTATACCCATAAGCCTGATCCATGCGCTGGTATAGAATAGGGTTTGTACCGGTTAAGAATGTAGAGGAGCTACCATTCTCAACGTTTGTCACGTTAGTAGATGTCGACACCGCCGCTGATACCTGAGAGACGGTACCCGACTGACTAAGCGTCCAATAGTCAGGCGAAAAGTTAGGGCCAAAGCTGAACGTGTCCATATTAGGATTCTGAAACGTCTGACCTAAAGCGTCATATATCCCCCCACTATCTACAAAAAATTGATCTTGTATATTTATGGTCGACATACGCTTTGGCATAAACTCAATAAACTGACCATTCGCACGGTTTACAACAAAATAAGGAACATTGTACTTATTGGTCGTATCCGCAATGGAACAGCAGGACATGAAAGCCCCGAATGTATCATGAGGCGAGAATGTAATTACTTGCTGTTCACGTAAATACGTTAAACTAACCAGTTTACCAGATGCCATGACCATCCATACTAAACTGTCAGGATTCTGGCAATAGCACATATCGACGATGTTATCGAATAGAAATAAATGATTAGAAAATAGGCTAATGTTTGCGCCAGTAAATGAGTCATAAATCAACTCATAACCAACATCCCTTACCACTTTCCCTAAAGCTTGAACAAATAAAGCTCGTATTCCGATGGTTAAAGGTCGCACCTGTGTGGAACCTTCGTAACCATGGACACGTTGGTATACCGTGCTGGGGGTAAGCGGGGCTGTAACGCCAGTCGTTGACTCTATTGACCATTCGCCCCCAGAGGTAAGCGCCAGAATCGCTCGTAAAGGAATCAATGAGTTAATAGCGTTAAGCTGTCTTGATGGTAGGTTAATATTGAGGGAGTCGGAGTCTACCAGCGGATTATTTACATTAAAACTAAAATAGTTTCCTGTCTTAGTTATAAAAGAGGTTATAGGTTGGTACGTGGTATTCGCCCAACACAAACGGTCATCTGGTGAGAATTCACAGGTAGAAGGCCATCCACGATAGGTTGACCAGGCTCCCTCCGCCCAATCCGTTGTGCCGGAGTTATTGATACCGATTGTCTGAGTGACCGTACCATAAACAACCGTACTTGACTGTACCGATGTGATCGTAACCATGCCCGCCTGAATATAAGGGTCACAGGTAAGTGTAATCTCAATTGTACCAGTCGATACCGCTCCATTAACCCTAACAAGGAATGGCGGCGCATTATCGCTCATATCCTCAGAGCCAAAAGTGTTTACATTGTAATTACTTACAGCATTATAATAATTAAGCTGTAGCCAGGTATTCCCGCCATCGAGCGACTTCTCAACCCAAATATCCCCTGTCCATGTTCCGTTGGTTATAAGACGCCATGTACCTCCACATGAGATTGATGCTGTAGGTACCGAGGCGGCATTATTGACGGTTTGATTAGGTACGTAATGGAATACCTCCCAGAAAGCACCTAAATGCCCCGAAACGAAAGGTGTAAATCCTGTCGCTGTAAGGGTAACGCTTTTCCCTATCGCTACCGTCTGAGAGCCTGTTAAATTGAACCCTGACGCTGTTAGCGTGTAGGAATTCACCGTATTATCCAATAACCATGGGCCATACGCATACGGATAAGCGGTAAGTTTCCAATTTGTGTCCGATATCCTTTGCAATATCTGTGGCGCTGTATTTGGATGGGCTAAGAATATTGTATCTGCGCTTTGTGTATACCCTATCTGCATGACTTGGGCTGATGTATATGGCGAGGTGATTGAATAAGGATTGCCCCCGCTTAATATTAATGCTCCGTTCTTAATGAAACGGATATATCCATTCCCAAACTCGCATACATACGATTGAGAGGTATTAAATATAAACGGGATTATACGGACGTTCTGGACGGCTGATTGATTTGTGGTTGATTGTGCGGTAGCACAGACATATTGAAGACCTGGACGGTTTGAGGCATTGCCATTCACATGAGCGAAGAAATTCCGCATCGTCTTACAAGCAGTCTTGTATTTAGCAAGATCCACGGAAGATAATAGCTGCGGATCCCATTCTCCGCCTGCGAAGCTGTTATTAGGATATGCTACCGTCTGAGCCATGTTATTTTTCTGTCTTTTCTTCCTCGTCAGACTCAATTTCGGATTCTAAGAGATTCCCTCCATAGCTATAGGCATCCATGTTGCGGATCTCTATAAACACTTCAATTCTGTATTTCTCACCTATTTGACATTTCTCGTTCTTGAATATTTCTGCGGGTAGAGTGATGCTTGGGTAGACTATCTCATTCTTAGGGACTGTGGTATCGTACATCTCCTCCATCTTTTGTCCGTGTTGCATGAGTCCTCCTATTATTGTGAAATGCTTGGGCTATTCCAGAACTGTGGACTTACAGGGCCACCACCGCCTCTTGCATCAAGAAAAGCGCTAGATTCGCTGTTTTTTTCTGTTGGGCTTTCTTCCTCGTTCATACGCATAGCGTCACTAGCAGAGTCTTGGGCTAGTTTCATTAAGGCCGCCGCTTTTGTGTCGTCATTAATCAAAGGGGTACAGGCATAGGACGCAAGCTTTAAAGATAAGGTTCTCACAAACATATCGTCAAATTGAGTCACATCTGTAATCGGTACTGAATACTCGCCTATCGCTTGGGCCGTATTGCAAAGAATAATCTTGCTGTTGTTCACAGGATCATACCTAACCTGAAATTTTTGGCGCTGCATATTAAAACAATTCCATGAATTGACAGAAGTATTAGGATAAATGCCAGGGAAAACGCCTACTGTTGAAGATCCTGATATGGGGGATAGAATCCTCCAAACTCTTACACAGTTGGAAGGGTATTGATAAGCATAAGACCAGTTGGTAATAATATTATAGGTAGAGTTTTGCGCTAGAGTGATATACACCGTATTAAAATCCCACGGTGCCGCGCGTAAGGTCTCTCGCACGCATGAATCCCAAAAGCTGTTTAAGATATTGGCAGCGTTCGAGTTTTCGTTTATGTCAGAGACACCAGCGACGGATATATGGCCCAAGGCCATGTTGTAGATACTTTGTTGACTTGCGACGGCTAGATTAGACATTTTATCCTAACCCCCTGGGGGATTTCTCCCCCAGGGAATAAGATTACTTAATTAATACACCTAACGTTGGATTGATAAGCTTATCAATATCCATAATCATTTCATTATTCACAATCGGGCCAGTCACAAAACTTGCACCAGCTGAATAGGAATAATAACTCCTGCAATAACGTAACATCCCAGGAGGCAACATTATATTCACCACGGCTGGTGAAATAGGTTGACCAAGTGAATTTACAGGAGGCGCTGCACCTGCTATTTGAGCAACTAGGTTAGCGACTGTTACTGCAACAGAAGCTAACGTTACAGCATTGCTATCAAACAAGGTGTTAGGGCTTGTCTGTAACTGGATGGTAAGCGTTCCAGCCGTACCAGTTACAACACTTGTCGTAACCAAGACACGCCATAACAGTATTTCTCCTGCTTCCATAGCGTCACCTGGAGCAATAAAGTCGATATAGGATGCAGAAGCGGCACTTGTTGATACCGTAACTGCGGAATCCATGAGTAAATTGTTATCTCGAAACATTGCGTCCTCCTTTCTTAGATCCTTGGCTCAGTCAAGGTAATTTGGTCAACACGACGTACAGGAATACCTTGGAACAGTAAACTTGGACGTGGCATTTGACGGCCTTGCACCCAGTCAGAGATTTCTAACCATGTATTGGACTTGGTTAACATCTTGACACGGAGCATAGCTCTGGTTGACTGATTCATGTAGAACACCAAGCGACTCCTGCCACTCGGAGGAATCTTGTCAATCATCATTGACATATACTTGAGGATATTCGCCGAGGTATCGGAGGAATCCGAGGTAGTATTCAATGAGTTGACATCGACGTTGCAGGTACGGACTACATAACGCCAGTCGCGCACGCAAATGCCGCAATCCCACTTGAAATGGGTACGATACCCTTCGTAACGGCCTTGAGGAGATTGAGTATCAAGCAAGGTCTGCTTGCCTAAATCTTCCATGGTAAGACCAGCTTTACTTCCCTTGGGGAAGATGCCATGAACCGTATCCTCACCCCATCCAATAAGCCAGATTGATGTCAAAGCGTTATTGGTTGTGGTTGTTTGAGAAGCGGTTGCAGAGATAACGTTAAACTGTGGCCCACTCGTCTGCGTAGCAGAAGGCGAATAGGTGTAATACCGTGGTGCAAACCCAACAAACCGTTCAGGGTTAATCGAGGTGTCACCATAGAACATGGCTTGAGCCAAAGACTGGTTCATGCCTTCCATAACTGCTGCATCTTCAGAAGCTCTCCACTCAGGCGTGTTCCCATTTAACTGCGCCAAAGCGTAATCGATTTCTGAATAAGCCTCCAACATACCGCAACCTTCAGTTACCTGATTAGCTTGCGATTTGATGGGTACAATACCCTGGTTCAATAAACGCCATGTAGCTGATGGAATAGAAGCTCTCAATGTCGTTTTATGACCTGTGGGCAGGTTCCCTTCGATCCACGGAACATCGTCCAGAATCTCATTATACTGATTGAGAATTTCTGCCATCCGCGCAATCCGGCCATTAGGGTCTAGGCGACGGGCTACGTCGGCTAGCGTTGGCCATGCTGATATTAATGCGCCCATAATTGACTCCTTAGTTTAACTACTTGGTTGCCATCGAAGGATAAACATCTGCCAATGAAGCACCTTCTATCTTGGTGCTGCCATCACCCTTTCCAGGAGCAGACTGCTTACCACTTACGAATTTACCTTCACCTATGACACGGCCCACCTTGTCCATCATTTCCAAAAAGTCCTTATCATTAGAAAAGCCAGCGGCGTTGATCTTGTCTTGCAGGACTGACTTACCACTGGCATCTTTTGGCATGAAGGTATCCCGTGCCCTTGCTACGTTCCGAAGGACATCTGGAAGTTTTGTGCCAAAATACTCTTTTGCATCTTTCTTTTGGCCTTCGAGATGTGCCTCCCATGATCTGACATGTTCTTCCTCGTTCTGCTTGACTACGCTCGTTTGAAAATCGATCAGTTTCTGCGCTTCGCTTTGGGTTAGATTCAACTCCTGA
This sequence comes from Spartobacteria bacterium, assembly GCA_025350985.1. Classification (GTDB taxonomy): domain Bacteria; phylum Verrucomicrobiota; class Verrucomicrobiia; order Chthoniobacterales; family Chthoniobacteraceae; genus JANXWU01. Next base: position 7,879 of record JANXWU010000297.1, read on the forward strand.
AACAACGGGACAATGGCGTCCAGTTTCTTTTGATCTAATACCAAACCATCGGCTAACTTAAACGGATCATATTTCTCTGGAGCTTTCCTAAAGTCTGCTGCTTTCGCCTTATCGATTTCTAACTGCTTCTCAGGCGTCATTTCTTCCTCATCGGCCTCGTCCAAAAGAGACTTCAATTCCTCAGCAGGTTTCTGAGGTTTCTCTGTCACCTTGGTCTCAACAGATTTGGTTTTATCGTCAACGGCAGGCTTGGCGATATCTACGGGTTTCCCTGCATCTACCACGGGTGTGCTTGCTGTCTTAGTGTCTGGCGTTACGGGTGCTGCTGCGTCTAAAATTGGATCTGCCATAATTCCTCCCCTGGGTTAAAATAAAAAACCCAGGTCACGACTTAGTCGTTTCCTGGGCGTTCCGTTTTTCAGGACTGTCCCTACTGTTTATGCTTATTTAAGTTTAGTTATGATTCGCCGTGCCTTATGACAAACACAGCAGCGTAACCTCACATAATAAATATGACATGATATGTAGCTCATTTTCTTGCCACAGCATTTGTCATTTAACTGATTCGTGCTTAACAATCTTACCAATTCCCCCTTTGAAAAAATGAATCTCAATGCTTCCTGTGAAGTTGTCTGCTATTAACTGTGTGAATATCCGGACTATGAAATCCATTATTTATCCTTATTGGCTTGCAGGCTTCTGAATTCGTTTTGCATCTTAAACAAAATACCTGGTTGCGCTTCCTCTAAATCCCTAATCATCACTAACAAAAAGTTGTCATGCGTTCCGCAATTAGCTGCCATAATCATTGGGTCAGAGCTAAAGAGTTTGCGTTGGTAGCCTGCAAGTCCTAGGATGTCCCATACAATCCGACGTCCTGCTGGTGAGTTAAGAACGCCATTACGCCAGTCATCAAGGAACTTCTGACGTTCAGCATACTCATCTTCAAAACGTTTCTTTTCTTGGGCCAGCTTCTCATGGTCTAGGAGTATTTCCTTATCATCAGCGTCTATCACGAACCCCCACCAATCCCGCCTAAAAGCATATCAAGCGTTGAGCCTTGACCTGTTCCTGCCTCACTCATATCTTTAATGCCGCTACCACCATCGGCCATTGCCTTGCCTTGTGCCATCTTAGCCTGTAACTGAGCCTGTGCTTGCTGTGCCTTAGCTCGTGCGTCTCTATTCTTCTTCATAACACCTAAATCCATAAAATAGCTTGGAGGCAAACCAATATCTTCCATGTACCCACGGGCTATATTATCTTGGTTTATATTGTCAATCATCTGTGGGAAGATTTGAGCGTTTTGTCCAAAGAAGCCAATAGTCTCCTGTATGCTTTGCAGGCCCATCATGCGTTGTGCTTGGGTTAATATTGAAATGTACTTAACCTGTAGCTTCTGGCCTTTAAGCTCTTTAGGCATTGGAGGTAGAGCACCCATGCGCTGTGCTATGTTGTACATCCTCATAACAGCGGGATTGTTCTGATTGTTATTCAGGCTGTTGACAATGGGTGACAACATATTCATGATCTCGGCTTTTTTCTCAGCTATTTCGTAAGCTGTGATACCTGGCCTGTCATCATTAATCATTGTCTTGAATAGGTCAGTAAAGAACGCTTCATTAGCCGCTTGTTTTACCTCCATAATGTCTTCCCGAATAGCTTTAAGGTCTATTGCTACCTGATACAAAGGTTTCACACCAGCGTTAGGCGTTGTGGCGCTGAATCGTGTTATAGCGCCAGGGAGTGTTGTTACCTCACCTGCTGTAGAGTCAGCCTGTAAAGGAGGATCAACTACCTTATCTAAACCTATCAGCTTCTTCTTCTGCATCATTTGAAGCATCCGGCAGTCACCTAAGAAGTCCGCACCAGGGCCGTTGCCATAGTTATCGTGTGTTGTTCTTGGTTGCCATCGTGGGCAGATATACGGGAACTCGTTGAATCCTTCAAGCTTTAGATAGAGGTTTTGTTGTGAGCCATCTTCCCACGTAATCGCCCGGGTATGTTTGTTTTGGAAGTCATCGTATTCCGGTATTCTGTTATCATTGATCTCAACAAGCTGGATGACCCTTCTCCATGCATCCGACTGGTTGTTGTAATACATCGATATGATTGTTGGGCTGCACATTTCTTCGCCATATTCCTCCACTATTTGACTAACAGTCTTCCACGTGGAACGTGTAAACGCATTGATACGACCGTCGGGCCCAGAGCCTAGAAAGTATTCACCAATGGTATAACTATGTGCTCTAAACACATCCATAGGATCTTCAACAATACCCCATGCCGATGTACCAAACGTGGCTAACTCTTCATAGCTGTTATAAAATCCCTCGTAGATATTGGAATGGCCTGCGATATTAAGTAAAGTCTTCTCACATTCCTCGAAGTACAGTTTGACAGGCATGTATTTCATTAAATCTTTATCTTGTACCTCAAGCTTAAACCAAGGGCGGGCTGGTGAGGTCATGCCGGATTGCATACCGCTTGCGAAATCACGTATACAGCGTCTCACATGAGAGTCAATAAGTGTTCCATGGTCAAGCGGAGGGCCGTAATCAGGTATCCCATAATAGAAGAATCCTCTTGTAGGGTTAAGATAGCGGGCTTGATCTTGCCAGCGTGGATACCATTTCATACCTTCAACCCATAGTTGATTCTGTCGCTTTTGGAAAGGCCAACGGTCAATAAATCCATCGGTAGACGCAAACCGCATTGGTTTAAATTGAGCGTTTATTGCTTGGGCGTCTTTGTTTTTGGCTAATTCTAGGTTATTCATTTGCTATATTCCATGTGTGCGCTTTGTATTGTTGCTGTTGAATCGTGATAATTGTTGTCACATCCGAATATGAATAGTGTGCTTATTATAAATAATAATCTCATTGTCCACCTATGGTTTGTCGTCCGCTTGTGCCTGCGGTCATGCTTGGGTACATATCTGCACCTGAACCCGTTATCCCGCCAGAGCCACCTGAATTTGTTACTGTTGCCAATGAACCGTATTTAAGCAATGCGACCTGTCGTTGTCTGCCTTCAATTGTTGCGCCTGTCTTGGTTTCTGTGGGAACAGGGCTTGGGGCTATAGCTGGAGGAGCTGGTACTGTAGGAATTGGCCCGCCACCGCCACCGCCACCAAAGAAATCAGTAGGCGATAAAGGATGTCTTTTGCCGATTAACTCTATTTTCATAGTCCCATCCATTCGTATCTAACCTTTTGGTATACTCTATGAAAAACCTGATACACATACCTATGCAATGGAAATAACTGCATTAATTCCCTCTTTGTGACTTGAACGTGCCCTTAACTCGATCTATAAAGCTTTGCTTCTTAGGTATTGGCGTAAAGACATTGGCCGTCTCTTTGATACGTTCTTGTAAAGGAGCCTTTGGTATGGAAGATGTCTCCCATCGTAATCTCTTATCACTGCGAATCCTGGCAATCCTTAATAGCTGTGCCTGAGCGTAAGACTTCGGTAATTTGTCATAATTGGTCAATAAGTAAGCTTCACGGCGTTTAATGTTCTGTAGTGCTGGGATTGTTCTGCCTTCAATTTTCATAGTCATCCTTTATGATTTGTGCGCTTATACACGAAGTAAGTAATTGAGTGGCCGCTTGATTGGCATAAGGACAACCTTCTGGTGTGGTAATAAGGTTGCCATATTTATCCCTAAGATATATAGACCCTATCTTTGAACGCTCTATTGCATCTACAGTGTCATTAATTAAACACGCTAACTTCACGGGGTTCATTCTTTCTGCCTCCTAATGGGTCGTAATTGGTGCCATTGGCTATCTCAGGGCCACGACTGACCTTAGCAATGGTCAATTCAATCTGACTCATGCCCCAAATACCATATACAAAGCAATCAGCACGGTCTGGTGACGTTCCTAGAGCTTTCTTGGTGTCGGCTTTAAGTTCAAGCTCAAACTTCTTTGTGCCTGTCTTATACTTAACTGCACATAGTTGTTGGCGTAATTTCTCATCCTTAGGGTAGACTAAGGACTTCTCATTGATCCTTTTAGCCACATAGGCCCACATCTCACTGCGTAGGTTTGAGAAATGGTACTCATCTGTAGCCTTAGCTGAGGATATGATCTCCTGAACCTTCTTACCGGCAGAGCGCACATAATCAGCCACACCCTTACCAATACCTATGGCATCAACCACAAAGTCCTCTGTGGTATGTTTAGTCATAAATATACACACATCGTTACCAATGCGCTGGGTGTCATTGGACATGATGTACAGGGTATCTTTTATCTCGTAGTCCTCTATAAAGTAGACAACGCACTCATCACCACCGAGTGAAGGATCACAGGCTACTATCTTTCGTTTGAAGTAGTTATCTTGCGGCTGACGTGGCAGCATACCCAATCCAGTTTGGGTTATTAATGCTTGACGTGGTTGAAGAGCTTCCCAGTCTCCATCCTTATATGCCGCAAGCAGGACAGGATCAAAGCCAAAGGCCGCTGTCAGTGTCTCATCATAATTGTCTGGTAAATGTGGGTTATCTGATGGCAGGGCTGGCACATAGTAGTGCTTTGCTTTAGGATTAGTGATAAAATCCTCTTTTAACCAACATTCGGCAGGGTTTGCGCTATAAAATCTCTTATACGGAGGTTGTATACCGTTGTACTTGAGGCGTAATGATCCTTGCAATACAGATAAGTCTGCACGTTCTGTTTCTTCCGCCTGATCTATCGCAAAGAAAGCGAACTCAGCCGAATTGAACTTATTAACCACGTTCTGGTCATCGAGTCCGCCAAAGAATATTTTAACTTTATCTTTAATCACAATTTCTTTCGCTTGGTCATGTATTGTGTAATTCTTGCTTGGGATTGTCTTTTTCCATGTCTCAAAGGTTGTCTTTTCAAAGTCTACCGATCTCTTACGGCCTATGAAACCCACTGGCAAAGGGTGTTCAATGTCTTTTATCTCGAATAGATTAATAAGGTGCTTGGCCCAGATATACACCCAGACGCATAATAAATATGATTTACCCCCACCTTTAGCCCCTCCATATAAGACATGACAAGATTCTAAGTCTTCTAAATACTCGTATGCTTCTGTCTGTTTAGATGTCAATGAGAACTCGACCGCCATGTTGAATGGGCACCTTTACGTTTGTTTCTGGTTTCTTCTCGCCAGATTTAATTACAATGACCTGCATTTCCTTGTTATCGTTATTACTAGCAGAATCTTTCAATTTACCCTTTACTTTTAATGACGTTTCAATATACTTGTGTCTAGCGTAATAATCTGGTTTACCATCTGATTTGGTCGCTTTTGTTCCTTCTTTTATAATTTCAGATAGGGAATCGTCATCTAAACCATGCTTTGAAAGAAGCTCCTCAAAATTACAAGCCTTTTCAAGCCTCCGATTAGCGTTCCAGGCATATCCATGGGAATATCCGGCTTTAATAGCGGCTCTATATTGACTAAGCCCTTCTAATCTATACTGTTTATATAATTGCCTTCTTAGATTCATGTTAGACACTCTTAGCATCCAGGCTATCTGAGATAGCGTTTAATTGGGCAGCGGCTTGTGTTAAGGCTGCGTCATTTCCGGCGTTTAAGGTGTCGATCTTTGCGATTGCTTTGTTAGATGATGCTTGTAACCGTGCCAATGCTGCGTTGAAGTCGTTCATAATTCCCCCTATTTGTAATAATAAGACTGTGTTTGTTCCAGTTAGTAAGATGATGATGAATGCTTGGATGTCTCTCTCTGTGCCTAGGTACACTTTTTAGACCTTTTTAGCGTTTAAATGGTGATCCTCTGTGCCCTAAGCCTTGATTGTTAACACTGCCTTCAACGCCTTTTGTACTATTTCCGTTCATGTAGCTTGTGACTCTTGCAGGGACTCTGCCATTCTCTTGCGATGTTTTGGTAATTGTTCCTGGGAAATCCGAATGGACTGGTGATCCGCCTGTGGTTGATCCGTTTACCTGATTCATATTGCCCCCTTTATGTGACTATAGCTTTACCTTCTTCACCTGTGATTATGGATTGCTTCATCTCCATGCTACGTGCTACTTGTTCTAAATAAGACCTTTGAGCGTTTATTAATAGGTCGATAACATATAAAGGATTTTGGATTGAGGAGTTCATTACTATTCCAGAGTCCTCTGTTCTTTGTAGAATCTCAAAAATCTTAACCATCGGCATTAAGCTACCGCCATTTCTTTGTGCTTGGCATCTTCATCTGCGGGTGAATACTTGTTTTTTCCCTTGGTTTCGTTAGGAAAGACTGTTGGAGCTTTGATCCGGCGTTGAATTTCATCGAAACAAGGCTTTTGCGAATCCCATTGCCCGTCATAACATCCTTGCATGGCTATATTCAGGTGATGTTGGGCCATTTTCTTATCTGCCATAACTAGACTAATCTCTGCGGCTAAAATGTTCATCCGCATATCATAAGGGTGGTATCTGAGAGCTGTCTGCATCTCGTACCAGGCGATTAAAGGCTGTTTCTCTGCCATCATGCCGTGTACCATGCAACCACGAGACACAATATTGCTTGGGTAAAAGAAATTCTCGTACTCATGAAAGGATATGATTGATTTGTACATCCTCATGACTACGTTGAGTTCACTAATATATAAACCTGCAAAGAAAAGGATTATAGGCAAGGCCCCTGCGCCAAAACTTGTGAATAATAAGGAACTTCCTAAATACATCATAAAAGGGGTAGCTGTTGCGATATACCGATCACAGGAGTGTTGAGTAACGGTTAGAAAGCCACACCATTGGACGATCGAAAGAACCGCGAACACAAAATAAAGAAGATTCTGTCCCTTAAAATAGAACAAACCCGCTACGACCAAAAGGATAGCCAAAACACCCTTCCAGAATGATAGATTTAACCTATGAGCATCCTGTGTCCCTTCTTTTGTGAGTCCCCAGAAATAAAGATGTGGATAAACCATCATCACCCGTCCAGGCCAAAATGAGCGGATAAAATAAAACCCAAACAGTTTAACGCTTGGGATGATCCTTTTAGGGGTGTATTTCAGCATTTCCTGGGTTTTTTGGGTGGCTAACCGCATTTTATAGTCATTCCATTGCCAGTACCAGGCGATTGCGCCCGCTGCAGGGATAATCAAAGCGTATTTCCATCCCAACATAAGCGGTGCGAATACAGCGGTTAGGTGTAAAATAGGTGTACATAGCCATGCTAGTACCCCAAAAGGCTTAGGTAGCATAAGCATGACAAGCACCAGAATGATGTTAAGTGCGTATCTGCGGCCATTAGACCAGATTGCAGTCTGATGATTAATAGGGTTCACGGCGTAAAGTATTGCTGCCCAGAAGGATATAATATTGTGCCCTAAAGCTTCGTAGATCAAACAGCAGATAACGGCGTGTAGAAAGACGGTCAACGCATGATCCTTACGGATTGAGTTTCTTTTGGTGATCTCGTTCTTTGTGTTGACCCCAAAAATCCCCCCAAACCCATAACACTTGTACTTAATCCAACGGATAAACCCCGCCTCTTTAAGCTTGCAGGTCTGTCCGTTTAACATTAGCTGGTATTGGGTGGTGTCATCTACAACGAGTAGGTAATTGATGATCCTTGCGTAGAACAGAGCCACGACTGATACGATGATAAGATTATGGTAGGGAAAGTGCCAGCTCATGCTTTAACCTGTTTTAGTATTTTGTGTAAAGCTTTCTCTAATACCTCAAGACGAGCGTTGATCTCTTTTTGAAAGTCGAAAATCTTTTCTTCTATCTTTACTAGGTTGCAAGAAATAATTAGTGTGTTGTGACCGCGGGAAGAAATCTTTACCCCTGAACCTGCCTCTATGATGATCTCCTCTGCTTCTAGGTGGAAATTTCCTTCTTTTAATCTTGTCTTGCTCTCAGCGCATAGCAAAACCTTGTCATCAAGCTCCTTAACAACAATCCCTTTTCCGTATTCAATTGGCTTTGTCATATACAAAAAGCCATAACCTTTTGGGCTATGGCCTATTGGGAAATTCGAGTCTTTCGCTCTGATGGGTACATTTCCATATCTATAATTATCTTAGTTTTCATGGTAATTCCTAACATTGTTGAATGTTATTGATGATTCATTTTAATAATGCTTTTATCCGTCGCTGTTAGACAATATTAAATTAAAGATTTTTTACTTTACGCTTGACAAGTAATACGCATCCATGGTAACTTCCGTCACTTTCGGAAAGGAAATCTGATGCAGAGTTGGGCAAAGCAATTAAAGTCACTAAGAAAAAGACTCAACGATTGTTCAACTAAATTTATCGCTTATAAGTTAGGTGTAAGCCATAGAACTGTAGAAGGATGGGAACAAGGCCGGAAGGTAACTAAGCAAACAAAATTATTTATTAAAACCATCTTCCCAGACATTTAAATGCTTAGAGATATCAAACAGTTTTACGTCTCCCTCACAAATTGGATAGTCTCTTTTATCCCTGCCGAAACTCTTGATGATGTCCTAATCTTACGCCTTGACCAATTAGGGGATTTTGTTCTGTGGCTTGATTCTGCCAAAGAGTACCGAAAGCTCTATTATGGTAAACGCTTAACACTACTGGTTAATGCTAACTGGTACGATCTAGCCAAAAGCCTCCCTTATTGGGATGTTGTCGTTCCCCTAGATACAATGCGCTTTCGCCTTAACCCTATTTATAGGATTAAATTCTTAATTTGGGTTCGTAAACAAGGCTTTGAGGTCGTTATTTGTCCTAGACACTCGGTTAAATTCACGCTTGAACCGCCGATTGTGGCTATTTCAGGGGCCAGACAAAAGATAGTCTGTGAAGGGTCATTTCCTATTGAGAAGAAGAACTATTTTACCCGCTCGATACCCATGTACCCCGAACGGCATGAGTTAAGCCGTAACGCTCAATTCTTACGGGGGTTGGGTAGGCCAAATTTCAAGAGTACAGTTCCTTACCTAAATATGCAGGCTAAAACTGAAACTCCCTATATTATTATCTTTCCTACCTCCTTCCGAAAGAGAAAAGAATGGCCTCTTAAACGGTTTATTAGCATCATGCACTCTTTATTCTATAGTCACCAAATAATTGTCTGTGGGGATAGGAAGCTAACGGGCCTGCCCGTACACGTACACAACCTAACGGGCAAGACCAATATCCTCCAACTATTGGAATTAATAAGTGCCTCTAGGCTAGTCATTGCTAACGACTCCGCCCCGATACACCTGGCCGCCGCCCTTGATAGACCTTCTATCTGTATTGGTGCCGAGCATCTAGGCCGTTTTCTTCCTTATGAGGTTGAAAAATCCCGTGATGGTATGGTATTTCCTAGGTTAGTTTACTCTAATAATTTGAAAGATATTACAACGGAAGAAGTTTTAAAAGTGGTAAAGGAGATGCTTAATGGACATTAGTTTATTTATGAGTGCTGCACGCCCCAAGTGGTGGGAAAGAATGTGCGAGAGCCTTCGCTATACCTCTTGTGATTGGGAAATTGTAGCCGTTGGCCCTAACCCTCCAATAACTAACTTGCCGGATAATTTCAGGTATATAAAAAGCACACTAAAGCCTTGCCAATGTTACGCTGCTGCCTCTTATTTCTGTAAAGGTGATGTGATAGGCTGGACAACAGACGATGCCTATTATAGACGTGACGCCATTGACAATATTATGTCTGCCTATTCTTCACATGATAGGTTTGTGATCTGCACACAGATGACCATTGAGAATGGAAAGAACGTTAGCCACGAGCATCATTTATTTAGGAACTGCAAAGATACCCCCGCTATGGCTCCCATGGCTTTTATGAGCCGTGAGTTATTCTGGAAAACAGGAGGGTATGAGCGTCACTTTATAAGCGGACAGGCAGAAAACTCTATCCTAATGGATGCCTACGCACTAGGTGGGTACATTGTGAACGTTCCGAATTCTGTAGTAGGTATCAACCACGAGGAAGTACACGGAGGGTTTTTGAATAAGATTAAATATCGTTTGGGTAAGAACTCATTCCGTACTGGATATTTTAATGACCGTAGGTATTTAGAGGAGTGTTGGGTTAAAGAAGGTTATGGGACTTACAATGAGAAGACTCTGGCTCATGGTACCGTATCCCTTACTAGGCTTCTACCTCATCACCCGTTTAACTATGACAATATTCTAACCGTACCGCAAGGCCCATCTGGGCGTTGGAGCGTAGATGCCTAAACTATCAATCATAGTCCCCACGATACGCCCTAAGGGATTATTAGATTTATATAAATCTGTAGATATTGACGATTTTGAAATGATAGCTGTCGGGCCATACCCCTCTATGTGGTGGATTGAGAATCTGATATTTATTGTTTCTTCTAGGAGTCCTAACGCCTGTCAACAAATTGGACTATCCCATGTCAGAGGAGACTACATAATTTTTGCTGCTGATGACGGGGTTTTTCTCCCTGGCGCATTAAAAAAAGCTTTCGACTACATGGAAGAATTAAAAACGTATGACTTTGTAAATTATAAAACAATATTTGTCTGGAAATACCTTGAGGGAGATAACCCCCACCCTGACATGAGCAAA
>JANXWU010000300.1 GCA_025350985.1 Spartobacteria bacterium
CGCGCCTGATGCGAACCAGCATGCTCGAAGTGCTCGGCTCCGACTTCATCCGCACCGCGCGGGCGAAGGGATTGGCGGAACAGCGCGTCGTCTTCAAGCACGCGCTCAAGGTCGCGATTCTGCCGGTCGTCTCGTTCCTCGGCCCGCTCGCGGCGAACCTGCTCACCGGCTCCATCGTGGTCGAAACGATCTTCAACATCCCCGGCGCTGGCCCATTTTTCGTCAACTCGATCCAAAACCGCGACGGCTTTCTGCTCGGCGGTGTGGTGATCGTTTATTGCGCGCTGCTCGTGTCGATGAACCTCGTCGTCGATGTCGCCTACACCTGGCTCGACAAGCGGATCAAACTTTTTTGAGCGCGGATGAAATGCAGACGCCTTTTGAATCTGGAAACCAGGAAGCCATGAAGAATCATACGGACACTTTTCCTAGCTTCCTGCCTTCTGCCTTCTGCCTTCTGCCTTTTTGGCTTCCTGGCTTCCTGGCTTCCAGATTTTCTCAGAAATCCGTGCTTCATCCGTGTTCATCCGTGGCTTTTAGAAAATGAGCGCGCCTGCTATTTCCACGCCCGGAGTTCTGCAGCGGCTCGCGCGCAATCGCGTGGCGCTGGTGGCGTGTGCCGCGCTCGCTCTCGTTACGATGGCGGCGATGCTCGGCCCGGCTTTGATGCCGCAGGGCGCGGGTGGCGTGACGGGCGCGCAGTTCTCGCCCCCGTCCGCGCGGCATTTTTTCGGCACCGACCTGAACGGGCGCGACGTGCTTTTCCGCGTCCTCGAAGGGGCGCGCATCTCGCTGCTCGTCGGCATCTCCGGCGCGTTGATCAGCTTTTTCATCGGCACCGCCTACGGTCTCATCGCCGGTTACGCGGGCGGGAGGCTGGACTCGGCGATGATGCGCGCGGTCGAAATTTTGTATTCGATTCCGCGGCTCATCATCATTTTGATTTTCATCAACGCCTTCGACACCCACTTCCAAAAATGGCTGGCCACGCATCATTTCGCGCGGCTCATCGGCTACTCGCGCATCGCCATTTTGGTGGCATCGCTCGGCCTCATCGAATGGCTCACGATGGCGCGCATCGTGCGCGGGCAGGTGCTCGCGTTGAAGTCGCTCCAATTCGTCGCCGCCGCGCGCAGCCTCGGGCAGAGTCATGCCAAAATCATCCTCCGCCACCTGCTGCCCAACCTGGTCGGCATCGTGGTGATTTATCTCACGCTCACCATTCCGGCGGTCATTCTCGACGAGTCGTTTTTGAGTTTTCTCGGCTTGGGCATTCAAGCACCGCAGGCAAGCTGGGGTTCGCTGTTGAGCGACGGCGCGAGCGTCATCAACCCGATCCGCAGCTATTGGTGGCTGCTGGTTTTCCCGGCGCTTGTGATGTCGTCCACGCTGCTCGCGCTGAATTTTCTCGGCGACGCTTTGCGCGACGCGCTCGACCCGCGCGCGAGGAAGTAGCAATGCTTGTTAGGCCTTTTATTTGGTATGTAGCGACCGGAGCGAAGCGCAGCGAGACGCCACGGGATCATGGGGCAAATCTCACAAACGATCCCAGAGCGTTATCCCCAGAGTTGTTTGTGAGATTCCTCGATTGCGTTCCGGTCGCTGTGCGACCTCCACGGAGTTTATCCTAAGCGAAGTCGAAGGACTCGGAATGACACGCGGTTTTTTCCAAACTGAAACACAAAGACTAAAAGGCGATCCAGGATTCGAGGTAGAGCGTGTTGTTGTCGCTCGCGTGTCTGCTGGTGCCGTCGAACCGGTTGTAGATGACGTATTGGACGGAGAATTTCACGTTGCTCTTGGGCCAGAAGGAGGGGCCGCCGGATTTGTTCCACGGCAGCCAGTTGAGCTGGAGGGTGATGCCGTCGCTTGCGGGCGAGCCGCTCGGGGTGTTGGGATAGAGTAACGGGTCGTGGTCGCCGTCGACGAGGAAGTAGCCGATGGCTCCGCCGTATGTTTTGTCGTAGAGGTAATCGACGGCGACTTTCCACGACCAGAGGCCGTCGGAGCTGTTGGAGGTGTTGCCGAGTTTCTGGCTGGCGCTCCATTTTTCCCACTCGCGAATCACGGAGAACAATCCGGTGACGTCATGCTTGCCGAGCGCGACTTGGTATTGTGCGTCCAGGCCGAGGTCGGTGATGTGATCCTCGCCGGCGAGGTTGACGCGGCCGGGGTAGGTGCTTGCGATGAGTCCATAGAGGCCGATCTCGAAGGATTGGTTTTCTTTTGACTTGGTGTAGGCGACCCGCCAGTAGGGCGCGACGCCAGGAATCTGCGTTTCGCCGCCGGGGTTAACACCCATCGCCTCCTGAAAGCGCGTGTCGAGCGTGTGATAGCCCGCGATGTCGATGTAGATGGATTGGGCGATCCTCATGTAACCGCCGAGGCCGACGACCTGTTGCGCCAAGGCTCCTTCGATCAAAGTGCCTGCGGCGGGAGTCGGAGCGAGGCCGGAACCGCTGAATGGGAAACCAAAGGCGGACGTGCTGTTCCAGAGATCCTGAAAGCCGGGATTGTTGTTTGCGTAAAAGCCGAAGTTCACCGGCTGGCCGAACAATGTCCCGGTGTCCGCGTATCGGATTTCCATGTTGTCCCAACTCAAGCGCCTCGCGACGCCATCGAAGGTCATCTGCCCGAAGACGCCGATCTTGTTGAGGACTCCCGCGGCGGACGAACCGAAGAGTCGCTCGGCATACGGCCCGAACAAGCGTCCGCCATAAAACGCGCTGGCTTGGGTGAAGGCGAAGTTGGAATTCGGCCCGAAGTGGGGTGCCGCGCCGCCGGGCTGGTTGGCGTTGGTGTGGGTGAACGACGGCTGCAGCATGAACGCAATCGGCGGCAGGTCGCTCTGGTTGGAACTCATCGTGTATCCGGTGAGTTTGAATTCACGACCCAGCGGAGTGAGGATCGGAAACTCGGTGTGGCAGGCGCTGCACAGGAGGCCGGTCTGCCGGGCGTAACTCGGGATGGCCCGAGCGACGCTTGGAATCAAACACAGGGCCGCGAACGCGAGAAGCGCCGGGAGAAAGCAACGGAGGTTTCTGTGGTTTTTCATGATGTCTTCTCGGTTGGAGTGTTGGCCACTGCTTGTTGAGGCTTACTTGCGCGGCGCGATCGAGCGAATGTAATTCACAATCTGCCAGCGCTGCGGATCGTTCAGCGCCGCCTTCCACGCGATCATCGCCCCGCGGCCTTCGCTGACTTTCCAAAACAGCTCGCCATCGGTCTGGTGATTCACCTTTGGGTCGGAAAAG
>JANXWU010000301.1 GCA_025350985.1 Spartobacteria bacterium
CCAACCCCTCCACAAAGCCCTACGGTATCGAAGCGGCGAAGGAATTGGTCAAAACGATGGTCACGCCCGCGGGCTTGGAAGTATCGCTCTTCGCAGCCGAACCAATGATTCAAAACCCGACGAACATCGACATCGACGAACGCGGTCGCGTGTGGGCGGTCGAAGCGGTGAACTATCGCAAATACTCGAACCTCCGTCCCGCCGGCGACCGCGTCGTTGTCCTCGAAGACACCAATGGCGACGGAGTCGCGGACAAGGAAACGACCTTCTATCAAAACCCTGAACTCAAATGGCCGCTCGGCATTTGCGTGCTGCCGCAGGAGCGCGGGACGAAAGTGATCGTGAGCGCCGCGCCGTGGGTTTGGCTTTTGGAAGACACGACGGGCAGCGGCAAGGCGGACAAGGCGACGAAGCTTTTCAAAGTCGGCGGCAACCCGAACCACGACCACAACGTTCACGCGTTTTCTTTCGGACCGGACGGGAAGTTTTATTTTAACATGGGCAACGAAGCGCAGATTTTGATGACGCCCGATGGCGAGCACGTCCGCGACGTGGCGGGCAATGAAGTCATCAGCAAAGGCAAGCCGTATCGCGACGGGATGGTCTTCCGCTGCGACATCGATTTTGCGGAGGGAAAAGCGAAAAACGTCGAGACGCTCGGGTGGAATTTTCGCAACAACTACGAGGTCGCGGTCGATTCTTTCGGCACGCTTTGGCAGTCGGACAACGACGACGACGGCAACAAAGCCGTGCGGATCAATTACGTGATGGAGTACGGCAACTACGGCTTCAAGGATGAGATGACCGGCGCAGGCTGGCAGGCCAAACGCACGAACATGGAGGAGGAAATTCCCAAGCGACACTGGCACTTGAACGACCCCGGCGTCGTCCCGAATTTGCTGCAAACCGGAGCCGGCTCGCCGACGGGAATCCTCGTCAACGAAGGCACGACACTCGGCGCGCAGTTTTCCAATCAGGTCATCCACTGCGACGCCGGTCCGCGCGTGGTGCGCGCGTATCCGGTGGAAAATGACGGCGCGGGTTACAAAGCCACGTCGGTGGATATTCTCACCGCGCCAAACGAAAATTGGTATCGCCCGAGCGACGTGTCCATCGCGCCCGACGGCTCGCTGTTCGTGGCCGATTGGTTCGATCCCGGCGTCGGCGGACACGGCATGGGCGACAACGATGCCGAACACATTCGCGGACGCATTTATCGCGTCGCGCCAAAAGGAATGAAGCTGTCGCCTCCGAAAGCTGATTTTTCCACGGTCGCGGGCAACATCGCCGCGCTGGAATCGCCCAACAAAGCGACGCAATACGTCGCCTGGCAGAAGCTGCATGCGATGGGTGTCAAGGCGGAACCCGAGTTGGCGAAGCTCGCGAAAAATCCGAATCCGCGTTTTCGCGCGCGCGCCTTGCAGTTGCTCGCGCACCACCAAGGTGGCGAACAAAAATACGTGAACGCCGCGCGGGATGACAATGATCCGAACGTGCGCATCGTCGCGCTTCGTCTTGCCCGCGAATTGCATCTCGACGTGATTCCTCTCGTTAAGGCGCTGGTGAAAGACGCGTCGCCGCAGGTGCGCCGCGAATGCGCGCTGGCCTTGCGGCACAGCGAATCGGCGGAAGCGCCCGCGCTTTGGACCCAACTCGCGCTGCAACACGACGGCCACGACCGCTGGTACCTCGAAGCACTCGGCATCGGCGCGGACGGGAATGAGGCGAAGTATTTCGATGCGTGGCTCGCCGCCATCGGCAGCAACTTGGACACGCCCGCGGCGCGCGACATCATTTGGCGTTCGCGCGCACCGAAAGCTCCGGCGCTGCTGGTGAAAATCATCGGCGACGCCAAGACTTCGGAGACCGAGCGTGCGCGCTACATCCGCGCATTGGATTTCATCACTGGCCCCGAAAAAGACGCGGCGCTGCTGGAAATGGTGACGGGTGCTCTGGACAAAAAATGAAGCGCGCCCTGCCCGCTCTTTTTCTTCTGGCGCTGGTGATTCCATTCGCCCGTGCCGATGAGCAATCGGACCGCATCAACGTCGCGGTCGAGGCGTTGAAGCGGCTCAAAGACATCGATCCCGAGCAGAATCCGGGCGTGAAAGCCGCATTGACGAAGGTGCTCGCCGCCACCAAAGGCACGCCGCAATTCGTGGAACTCGTCCGCGATTTCAAACTCAAGGGCCAGGAACCGGCACTGCTGGAAATGGTCTTGAAAGATCCGACGACTTCGGTCGCCGCCGACGCGACGCGGTTGCTGCTCGACAAGCCGGAGGCGATGGCGGCTGCGCTCACTGGCGCGGATCTTTCCGCCGCGGCAAGAGTCGGCGTCGCCTTGGGAAACAGCAATGACAAGCGGGCGGTCGCTTTGTTGCTGCCGCTGGTTTCCGATGGAGCGAAAGATTTTAAACTACGTCAGCAAGCCGTCCGCTCGCTCGCGCTGATCAAGGAGGGCGCGGAGGCGTTGCTCAAAGCCGGAGCCGAAGAAAAGGTCGGCGCGGATTTGAAACTCACCGCCAGCACCGCGCTCAGCCTCGTGCCGTGGACGGACATTCACACGAAAGCCGCAGAGATTTTTCCGCCTCCGCAAGGCCAGAGTGGCGCGTTGCCGCCCATCGCGGAGCTGGTGAAAATGAAAGGCGACGCGAAACACGGCGCGGAAGTTTTCGGCGCGTGCGTCATCTGCCACCGCATCGGCGACACTGGCATCGACTTTGGCCCGAACCTTTCGGAAATCGGCACGAAGCTCGGCAAGGATGCGCTTTACGAAGCGGTGCTGAGTCCGAGCGCGGGCATCGTCGTGGGCTTCGAGGGCTCGGACATCAAGCTGAAAAACGGCGACGAAATCACCGGCATCGTCGTGAGCGAAACCGAAAATGAACTCGCCGTGAAAACATTGGGCGGCGTGATCAGCCGTTACAACATCAGCGAAGTGGCCTCGCGGGAAAAGATGAAGCAGTCGCTGATGCCCGAAGGTCTCACGCAGTCGATGACCACGCAGGACATCGTCGATCTTGCTGAATTTCTCAGCGCGCAAAAGAAAGCGGCGGCGGCACCCGCGCCATAGGACAGGCTGGGCCGTGGCTCCGTAAAAAACGCGCGTGTCATTCTGAGCGAAGTGGAGTTTGCACAGCGAACGAAACGCAGTCGAAGAATCTCTTGCGCTTCCCGTGCAGCGGCGTGCCAGCAAATGGTGCAAGAGATTCTTCGACTGCGCCAAGCCTCCGCTCAGAATGACATGCGCTTGTCCACTTCTCTTCATCGCGCTCAGAATGACACCCGCTTTTTTAACGGAGCCATTGCCGACAGGCTGGGATCGGTTGCGATTTTCGGGCGGTGTGGGATGATTGCTCCATGCGTTACGCTCGCATCGCGGGGCTGATTTGGATTGCCGCCGCATTCGGCAGTGTGCGCGCGGACGACTGGCAGATCACGCGCTTCGAGGGTCGCGATTATGTCCCGCTCGAAAATGTCGCGCGATTTTACGGCCTGCCTGCCCCGGGATTGCCGGTCGAAAAAAAGATCGCGCTGGAACACGCGGGCAAGCAACTCGAGGTGACGCTCAACAGCCGCGAAATTCAAATCAACGGCGTGCGGCACTGGCTTTCTTTTCCCGCGCACACCGAGGGCGAGCAGGTTTTTATTTCGCGGCTCGATTTGGTGAAGGCGCTGGAGCCGCTGCTGCGACCAGAGCGCCTCGCCGGTTTGGGAGCGGTGAAAACGATCGTGCTCGATCCGGGACACGGCGGGCATGACAAGGGCGCGACCTGTATTTATGGCTGTGAGAAAGACTTCGCGCTCGATGTCTGCCTGCGCGCAAAACCACTGCTGGAATCCGCCGGCTACAAAGTCGTGCTGACGCGCAGCACCGATGTTTTCATTCCGCTCGAAGAACGCCCGCGCGTGGCGAACCGAATTCCCGAGAGCATTTTCGTCAGCGTCCATTTCAACTGCTCCAATGAAAACCGCGACGCGAGTGGGTTCGAGATTTTCTCGATCGCGCCGCGCGGTGCGCCGGCGACGGCGGATCAAAACGTGACTTCCCACGCGTTGCGCAGCGAGCCGGGGAACGCCATGGACAACCAAAGTGTGATGCTTGCGGGCAGCATTTTTCACTCGCTGCTGGGACACATCACCGAAGTGGATCGGGGGATGAAGCGCGCGCGCTTCGCGGTCATCCGGCTGGCGACAGTGCCGGCGGTTTTGGTTGAAGGCGGGTTCGTTTCAAATTCCGCCGACAGCCAGCTCATCGCGACGGCGACTTGGCGGCAGCAACTCGCGTCCTCCATCGTCAACGGAATTGAGGGGTTCAAAAAGCTGGCCGAGACGAAGCAGCCGCCAAAAGTCGTCGCCGATTACCGCCGTGAGCAGCACGGGGGAGTCGTCTTGCGTGAGGCCACGAATCTGCCGCTGAAACCCACGCCCGCGGTGGTGGCACCCACGCAACCGTAGCGTTTGGCGTGAAGGGGGCGGCTACGTTTCGTCGGATTTTTTCAGCTCGCGAATCCAGAGATTGCGGAAGCGGACCGGGTTGCCGTGATCCTGCAAACGAATCGGCCCCTGCTCGGGATGGGCGTGATATTTACCGACTTGTTTGTGGGGAGTCTCACCCGTGACCTCGGTGTGATTTTGCACGACCACGCCGTTGTGCAGGACGGTGAGGATCATTTTTTTCGCGACCGTGCCGTCTGAGTTGAAATGCGGCCCTTCGCAAAGGATGTCGTAGGTCTGCCACTGGCCGGGAGGCCGGCAGGCGTTGACGAGCGGCGGTTTCTGCGTGTAGATCGCGCCGGTCTGCCCGTCGGGATAGGTCTGGTTTTCGTAGCAATCGAGGACTTGAATCTCGTAGCGACCGAAGAGGAAGACTCCGCTGTTTCCGCGCCCCTGGCTTTCACCTTTCGCTGGAGTCGGCTCCGCCCACTCGACGTGAAGTTGGAAGTCGGGTCCAAAATTATCCGCCGTGTGAATGTCTCCGCCACCGACGACGGCCGCACCTTCTTCGAGTTTCCATTTGCAGGCTTCGTCCTTGCCGCTGCGCCATTTGGAGAGATCCTTCCCGTCCATGAGCACGACCGCATCGCTCGGAGCCGCGCCGGGTTTGTCCTGAGTGCTAGCTTCGCCGGGCGTGATGACGCGCGGCTGTGGGCGCTCGCCGTCGTGAACATGCCACTGGGTGCCGGGAATGAGCGGCGTGTCCTGGTAGCCAAGATGTTTTGCCGGTTTCGGCTCCTGGGCGTGCAGGGAAAATGCGGAGGCACAGAGCGCAACGAGAGTGAAGGGAGGAATTTTTTTCATGGGTAGTCGGAACCCCGAAATTCAATGCCGCGCGACCCGCGCATTCAAGCGTTTTCCTTTCCCATCGCGCCGGGGAAATTATCGCTTCGCACGCACGCAGACCGTGAACGACGTCCCCTCGCCCATCTTCGTGCGCACATGGATGCCGCCCTTGGCCTCGTTCACCAGCCGCCGCACGATCGACAAACCCAGGCCCGTGCCCTGCCCTTTAGTGCTGAACTTTTCCTCGAAAATCTTGCGCATCTGCTCCGCGTTCATGCCCGGTCCCTCATCGCGCACCGTGACCGCCAGCGCCGGGGCGGTGTTGACGAAACCGTCGCGATTGATGAAGCGCTCGCCGGAGCTCTCGTCGATGGCATTCACCGCAAACGGCTCCCGCAGCGGACGCACGCTCACCTCCACCCGATGCGGAGTGGCGGAAGATTGGAGCGCATTGAGGGTCAGATTCAGCAGGATTTGCAAAAGATCGGTTCCGTTGATTTCCGCCAGCACATCGTCGGGCAGTTCGTGGATCAGAAGTTCGTGACCCTGCCCGCTCGGATGGCGCATGAGCAGCTCTTTCACATCGCGCAGAACTTGATTCACGCTCACGCTTCCCGCGACTCCCGCCGCCCCGTGCAGGAAGCTGAGGTAGCGCCGTGAGATTTCAAAACAACGATGCACCTGGCCGGTTAAAATCGAGAGGTCGCCTTTGATTTCCTCAAGTTGCGAGCCCTCCACGCTGGAGAGATTTCCGAGCGCGGTGGTGATGGATTCGATAAACCCGGAAATGACCGTGAGCGGACTGTTGATGTCATGCAGCACGCTCGCGTAAATC
>JANXWU010000321.1 GCA_025350985.1 Spartobacteria bacterium
GAGGCCGCGCTGATTGCCTTCCACCAACTTATGCGCAGCCGCGATCCCCTCCTCCTTCACCCGCACGACCTCCATCGCGTGAACCATCTCGTAATAAGTGAGAATGACGTTCTGGACCGCTTCAATTACTTTCTGCTCCCAAGTCAAACGCGCGATTTGCTTGTTCTTCCGGTTAATGCGGACTTCGGAAAGGTTCGCGCCAAAGCCAAAGTCACGCAGCAGCGGTTGATCGACCGTTACCCCCGCGAAGGCCGTGTTGTCGGGGAAGAACTGCTGATTAAAACCGGAGATCTGATGCTCCACCCGCGAGGTGTTCAGGGAAAATCCGTACGTCGTGCCCAGGGGCAGTCTTCCACGCAAGTCAGCACTGGCCCGATAGGCCTCGTTTTGGAATATCAAGGGATTCTGCTGGGTGGAAGTCTGCGGCAGGCTTAACGCCGGCACTTGAGAAATAGGCAGAGAACCACCGATCCCAGATCGGATGACAGAGTTAATGAATAACTGCTGTTCCAGCAAGGCGCGCTCTTGGGCAATAAGATTATTCTGTTGCGCCAGGATGTTACTTTGCTGGGTGACCTCGCCCGCCGTGGTGATGAGCGAGGGATTCTGCGCCTGCTGGATGGAGTCCCGGCTGCCGTTTAAGTTCAGCGCGGGGTCGAAGGCACCCCAGGAGTAGCGCACGCGCGCACTAGCGACATCCACGTTCAACAGGTCGATGCGCGAGTCGATGTTGTTTTCCAGAGCCATCTGCAAGGCGCGATCAAGCGTGAGATACTCCTTGCGCGGATTTCCCGGTTTGATGCGGACAGTTGGTGCCAGCGATGAGGTCGCAGAGATGGGCACCAGCGGTTTCTCGGCAGCGGCAAGAGCACACGCCACGAGGCCGAGAATGACTAAGGAGGCGGGAAGAAACGCGTGGCGGGACATAAAGCGCTAAAACCTATAGTCCAAGCTCACCAAGTCCAGCAGGGATTGCCAAACCAGACGGCCCAAAAGATGACGCCCCGTGAAAATTTTCGCCCTTCCCGTCATCCCCTGCCGCAGCAGACCTTCCGGATCGTCCACCTGGATTTTAGCTAGAAACATCCGCTCAATGGGCACCTCGTGTCCTTCGCGATCAACTCCCGTCGCCACGTCTCCCTCGCGCCGGGAAGACAAGCCGGGTGCCATGTCCTTTCCCAAAACGAGCAGCGGATCTTCGGCCACCCGAGCGGTCATCAACTTGCGCGGATAGGCATAAGTCTTCAGCTTCACCGTTTGTCCTTTCTTAACATAACGCACCTGCTGTTCCCCGAGCGGAATGGAGATCCGGGTAAACCCAACCGGCGCAATCTGACAAAATCCTTCGCTGGGACGCAGCCAGCTTCCCACTTTGGTTTGGAGGTCGTGCGCCACCACGATGCCATCGATATTTGAGCGCAAAGTTAATCGGTCGAAGTCAACCTTGGCCTGCTTGAGCGCCGTCTCGGCTTGGGCCTTGGTATTCATGGCCTCGCGATACTCCGCCGGCGTGTCGAGACCCATCGCCCGCTGCGCCATCGCCTCGCTGATTTCCACCTTGGACCGAGCTTCGATGAAACGAAGCTCCACTTCGCGGTTGCGCAGCCGGGCCAGCGGCTGGCCGCTTTTCACGGAATCGTTTTCCTTCACGTAGCACTCCTCGACCAAGCCGGCAGTATCGGGTCGCACCGTATCCGGGTCAGCCAGTTGCACCGCGAGCGAACGGGTGATGGTTAGATCGCGCGGCACCGCGCACAATCCGGCGCAAACCAGCAACGCCAGGCCGGCCATCCAAGTCAAACGCCGCAATCTGCCTCCCGGTTGCCAATCCTGCTGAGACAGTCCGAGTCCTTTAAAAAAAGTAAACAACGGAGCGACCACCCACATGAACAAGGCCGTGCCGGAAAGAAAGGTGCCCACCGTTTCCAATCCGTAGGGCGCCAGCTTGGCCGACATGTAAGTGGTGATCCGATAGATGACGACATAGCCATAGATATAGGAGGAAAGGGCGTAAAAGTAAAACAGCCAAAAGCGGCGCTTAGGCATGGGCATGCGGCTCAGAACCGCGTCGTGTGTCATTCGTCCAAACAAGAGTTGCTTGACCTTC
>JANXWU010000360.1 GCA_025350985.1 Spartobacteria bacterium
CGAGCGCGCGTTTTTGTTTTTGCAGCAGCCGGATTTTTTCCTCGATGCTGTCTTTAACCAAAAGTCGATACGCGATGACGTGGCTCGTCTGGCCGATGCGATGCGTGCGGTCGATGGCCTGGTTTTCGACGGCGGGATTCCACCACGGATCGTAAAGCACGACGTAACTCGCGGCGGTGAGATTGAGGCCAAATCCGCCCGCGCGCAGCGAAATCAAAAACACCGCGGCGCCTTCCGCGGTTTGAAAATCGTTCACGAGCGCGCCGCGTTCCTCGGTCGCGCCGGTGAGCACGAAATGCGGCCACTCGCGGCGCGCGATTTCGGCGCGGATGAGGTTGAGCATTTCGACGAACTGCGAAAAGACCAGCACCTTGTGGCCCTCCTCGACGAGCGGTTCGAGCACATCGAAAAGCGCGTTCAGCTTCGCGCTTTCCGCGTCCGCCGCCTTCTTGCTGACCAGTGCCGGATGACAGCAAATCTGCCGCAGCCGCAGCAGCGAGGTGAGGATGTTGAAACGCTTTTTGTCGAGTTCCGCCTTCGTGCCGATTTTCAAAAGCGCCAGCCGAGCGCGTTTCAACTCGGCCCGGTAAAGCGTCGCCTGCTCGCCCTCCATCTCGCAGTGCAAATCCTCCTCGATACGGTCGGGCAAATCTTTCGCGACTTCGCTTTTGGTCCGGCGCAGCACGAACGGACGCACGCGCGCGGCGAGCCGGCGGCGGGCGAAAGGATCGGCGCGCTGATCGAACGTGCGGGCAAAACTCGCGCGCGGGCCGAGGATGCCGGGCATCGCAAAACCCATGATGCTCCAGAGGTCAAGCAGGCGGTTTTCAATCGGCGTGCCGCTGAGCGTGAGGCGATGATCGGCGCGTAAGGCCCAAGCCGTGCGGGCCGTCTGCGAGTCGGGATTCTTGATGTATTGCGCCTCGTCGAGGATCGCGGCGTGCCACGGCGCGGAGGAAACAAGCGAGCCGAGCAGACGGAGCTGCGTGTAGTTGATAACCAAAAGATCGGCATCGGCGCGCGCGGCCTTCAGCGCGGCGGCGTCGCGCGCGCCTTTTTCCAACAGCCGGACGCGCAGTTCCGGCGCAAAGCGAGCGGCTTCGGCGACCCAATTTTCCGTCACGCTTTTTGGACAAACGACGAGCGATGGCTGCATCTTCGCGGAACCGTTTTCCGCACGCAGCCACAGCAGCCACGCGAGGGCCTGCACGGTTTTCCCGAGGCCCATGTCGTCGGCGAGGATGCCCCCGAAACGGTTCGTCGAGAGGTAGGCGAGAAAGTGAAATCCTTCGACTTGATACGGCCGCAAATCGGCGCGCAATCCGGCGGGAACCGGTGGCACGACGCGGGTTTTGATTTCGGTGGCGCGGCGCTCGATGGCGGCGGCTTGCGGCGCGGCCAGCAGGCGCGTGGCGGCTTGCTTGCCGGCGAGTTGCAGCGCGTGGAGCCGCTGCGGTTCGCTGGAAAAATCGCGCGCGTTCAGCCCGAGGTCGGCGAGCTGTTTTTCCTCGTCCTCGCTGAGTTGAAAATGCACGCGCCGCCAGCCTTTCGCGCCGAGCCGCACGAAGCCGCCGCGCGCGTCGAGCAGCGCGCGGATTTCCTCGGGCTTGAGGTTGCTGTCGAGCACGTCGAGCGCGACGCGGAGGTCGAACCAGTCGATGCCGGTTTCCTCGACCTCGAGCTTCACGCGTGCTTCGACAGGCGCGGCGCGGAGCGTGGCCAGGAGCGGATCGAGTTCGGCTACGACTCCGGCCGGCAGCGTTTCGAGCCACTCGGAAAATTGCGCGGCGAATTGCTTTTTCATTTGCCGCCGCCAGCCGTGGTCGTGCGCGTCCCAACTCACGCGCAGGGTTTCCATCAGCGCCGGGACGTGCCGGAGCGCGGCGCGACTGAAGCGAGTGATGACGCCAGTTTCCTCCGCCAGAGCGGGCTCCAATTTCCAGCCGTCCTTGGCGTAAATCTCGTGCATCGCGCCAGTTTCCGAACGCGCCTCAACCCGGACGAGGAGTTGTTCGTTGCCGCCGAATTTCGCCTCCAAAACCGTGCAGCGAAAGACGACGCGCAGCTTCACCGTGCGGGCGCGCTCGGCCAGTCGCGGCGGCGGCGCGAGGCTGAGTTGATCGAAGAGCGCGAGACCTTCGCTGGTCTCGATGGCTTCGGTGGGAATGCGAATCGTGCCGCCGGCAACGTCGAGCCCGGCCAGCGGCGGGCCGGCAAAAACCGCATCGCGCGTGACGTAAAGCGAGGGCGTGCCATCGAGCAGCGCGACGGGCGGCGGCGGCGCGGCACCGTCGGGCAGGACGAGCGCGAGGCGGTAGTCGCCGTTGTCCGACGTGCCGGGTTCAACGCGCCATTCCAACTTCTCGTCGGCGCGGCGCATCGGCAGGTCGTGCGGTCCGACGATGCGGTCTTCAAAACCGGGCAGGCGGAGAAGCTGGTTGAGCACGCGCGCGGTGTCGGGTTTTCCAAACTCATGGAACGACTCGCTGCCGTAGCCGGTGTGAAAAATACGCCAGACCGAGAGGGACTCGGCGTCCAACGGCAGCCGTCCGTGCTGGCTTTCGCTCACGAGTTTGTCGTAGGCCGCTTGCTTCATCGGCGCGAAGGTGACGGTGTGGATTTTGCGCGATTCGAGCTGCGCGCCGTGCTCGGTGAGGCGCACGCGGAGTTCGAGAATTTCGGCCGCTTCGACTTCGATTTTGTCCGCGGTGGCGCGCAGGAAATCGCGCCAGTGTTCCACCGCCTCCCCGCGTTCCCACGCCGCGACGAGCGCCTCGACCTCCGCCCAATCGGTGACGCCGGAGAGCGTCGGCGGCATCGGCCATTTTTTCCGGCGCAGAAACCCGGCGACAAAAAGCCACGTCTGCCACGGCGATTCCGGTTCGGAGGGCCACACCTGCAACCCCTCGACGCCGGGGCCGTTGCGCAGTCCGGTGATCGGCTGGAGCAGATGCTCGGGGATGAGTTCGTCGGTGCGGTAGTTCGCAAAAAGATTGTCCACGGCGGCGGCGGCGCGTCGCTCTTCGGCGGTCAGTTTCCGACCGAGCCGCTGGGGAAGAAGGTCGGAAAACTTTTCCGGTTCGGCGTCCCACTCGTCCGGTTCCGCGTCCAATGCGCCGGGATCAAGCTGAGAGTTTTCGTCCGGTGTCATCGATTTGGCGGGGGTCACCGTCGTTCCCCCGCGTGTCGCGCGCAAGTGCGGTGACGATTAACGTGTCATTCTGAACGCAGCGGAGTTCGCCCCTGGCGGACGGAACGGAATCGAAGAATCTCATGCACTTTCCCGTGGAGCGACACGCCGGAAAATGGTTGAAGAGATTCTTCGACTCCCCCAAGCCTTCGCTCAGAATGACACTCGGTTTTTAACTGAGCCTTTGGTTCGAGTTTTTCGGCGGTTTGTGTATCTTGCCGCCGCTTTCACCCAAAAATTATGTGCGGAATCATCGGATATGCCGGCAGCGCGGAAG
>JANXWU010000396.1 GCA_025350985.1 Spartobacteria bacterium
TTGAACCTCAAATCACAGAACGGTTTTCACCCTCCGCTGCTCCGCGAACCTCTGCGCTTCTCCGCGCCTCTGCGTTAAAAACAGGGCACGACAGAGAATGACACCGCGAGAGAATTCATTTGCTACGCAGAAAATTTTCGCTAGATGTTCCGGCTGTTTTTCACCCAGCCCACGACGCCACGCCATGAACATCATCCAGACGATCGAACAGGAACAACTCAAACCGCAGACTTCGAAGTTCAAGGTGGGCGACACGGTGCGCGTCCACACGCGCGTCGTCGAAGGCGACAAGGAACGCATCCAGA
Organism: Spartobacteria bacterium; assembly: GCA_025350985.1. GTDB lineage: Bacteria > Verrucomicrobiota > Verrucomicrobiia > Chthoniobacterales > Chthoniobacteraceae > JANXWU01. The sequence goes on from JANXWU010000396.1 coordinate 306, forward strand.
TTTACACGGGCATCGTGATGGGCTTCCGCGGCCGAGGGCTGAACGAGGCGTTCACCGTGCGGCGCATCAGCTACGGCGAGGGCGTCGAGCGCGTGTTCCCGATTCATTCCCCGCGGATCGCTAAAGTCGAAATCGAGCGTTCGGGCAGCGTGCGCCGCGCGAAGCTCAACTACCTGCGCGGGCGCAAGGGCAAGGGCGCGACGACCGTGCGCGAGGAAGCGCAGCAGCTCGCGAAGTAATCTTTTTTCTCTCATCCAGATTTTCAGCAGCGGCGGCCTACAACCGCCGCTGTTTGTTTTTCGGGTCATCGTTTTGATTTGAAATGAAGCCGGGGAAATCGGTAGCTTGCCCGCCGATGAGATGCAGCTTCAAACACGAGCGCGCGCTTTGGAAAAGCGGGATCGAAATCGTCGCGGGCATCGATGAGGCCGGGCGCGGGCCGCTCGCCGGGCCGGTCGTCGCGGCTTGCGTGATTCTGCCGCAAAAATTTCGTCACAAGACACTCACCGACTCGAAGCAACTTAATGAGCCGCAACGCGAGGAGATTTACGCGGAGCTGACCGCAAACCAGCTTGTTTGTTGGACTTCATCCGCGGTCGAGCATGACGAGATTGAACGCATCAATATCCTGCGCGCCACGCACGACGCGATGCGCCGAGCCGTGCGCGCGCTCGCCACGGCGCCTCATCATGTGCTCATCGACGGTTTGCCCGTGCGCCCTTTTCCCTATCCACACACCGCGATCGTGGACGGCGACGCGAAAAGCCTGAGCATCGCCGCCGCGAGCGTGATCGCCAAGGTCACACGCGACCGCATCATGCGCGAACTCGATGCGCTTTATCCCGACTACGCCTTTGCCCAACACAAAGGCTACGCCACCGAACTGCACCAGGAGCGACTGCGCAAACATGGGCCTTGTCCGATTCATCGCCGGAGTTTTTACCCGGTGGCGGAGCAACTCCAACTCCTCGCCTCCTGAGTCTGAACGCGCGCACCTCGTGCTGGGGCGCCGGGGCGAGGACTTGGCCGCGCGATTTTTGCGGCGCGAGGGATTCAAAATTCTCTACCGCAATTTCCGCGCGCGCGGCGGCGGCGAAGTGGATTTGGTCTGCCGCGACCGGAAGCTGAACACGCTGGTTTTCCTCGAAGTAAAAACGCGAACCTCAACTGACTTCGGCCGGCCGGCGGATGCGGTGAAGGCGGACAAACGGCAATTGATCTCGCGCGGTGCGCTGGCTTGGCTGCGGCTGTTGGATAACCCCGACATTCTCTTTCGCTTCGACATTGTGGAAGTATTAGTCGGCCAAAACGGCGAGCCTCAAATCACGCTCATCCGGGACGCGTTCCAGTTGCCAAAACCGCTCGTCTGGTAAGTCGTCCGCCGCTTACAAACAAGGTATCCTGACCTCGAAGGTCGTGCCCTTATCCAGCGCACTCGTGACCGTGATCGTCCCGCGGTGTGCTTCAACCATGGACTTGGTAATCGCCAGACCCAGTCCCGTCCCTTTGGCTTTGCCGTAAGTCACGAATGGCTCAAAGATCGTCGATAAATGTTCCGGCGAAATCCCGTGGCCAGTGTCGGACACTTTGAAAATCACCACGTCCTCCACCTTGTCGATGAAGAGGGTGATCGTGCCGCCGCCGCACATCGCCTCGCGGGCATTTTTAATCAGATTGCCGAGCAGTCGAATCATCCGGTGATGATCCACCCGGATATAGCCGGCGAAATGAATGTGCTTCTCAAAACGAATCTTGCAGCTTCCCGCCTTGGCGAGCTCCTGTTGCTCCAGCTCATTCACCAGCACCATCACGGGCGTGCGTTCCAGCGAAAGGTTCGCCGTACCACGCGAGAAATCCAATAACTCCTGATTCATCGCGTGCATGCGCTCCACCGATTGTTGAATGATCCCCGTCATCTTCAACACCAGCGCGTCCGTGGAGGAGCGCGCGATGTATTCGCACGCGCCGAAGATGCTCGTCATCGGATTGTTGATGTCGTGGATGATCGAACTCACCGTCGAGCCCAGTAGAGACAGCCTCTCCGTGCGCAACATTTCCTTGATGAAATGCTCATTGCTGTTCCGCAGTCGCTGCGTGGTGGAGCGTCCGAAATTTCGGAGCACCTGCTGCGGCGCGAGTTGCAGCAAAGTGCGCCACGCCTCCTCGTCCACCACGGCGAGGACGGCCCGCTCCGCCGCACTAGCTTGGGCGGAGCGGCTGCTCCCGTCGATCAAAGCCATCTCTCCGAAAAAATCTCCCGCCTGCAGGTGCGCCAGCGACTCTTGATGGCCACCCCGGCCTTTCTTGGAAATCTTCACCGCACCTTCGAGGATCAAATAGATTTCCACGCCCCTGTCCCCTTCTTCGAAAATCGTGTCGCTGCCTTCCACTACTTGATTGCGAACCAATCGCGCGAAGTGGCTTAAGACCGCGTCTGGGATTTCCTGCAACAGTTTGTTGGCGCGCAAGTTTTCCAAAGCCGGCGCTTGGAAATGCCGCGACAGATCAATCAGCTTCGAGGGCACGCTCAACGAAAACTCTTCGGATAAATGACGTGGTAATCCCATGGTCAGGAGCGGAATTCGCCCACCCGTGCCCTGGCTGGCACCAACTTGCTTCGCTGCCCGCGCTTTGATTTTTGGTCCATGCTCAAACCTCTGCCAAGCACCCTGCGTGCCCTTTGGCCATTAGCTACCGGACGCCATTTCAGGCTGGCGGTGGAGCGCTAGTTGCTCAGTCCAGTCCTTGATGGATTTTCAAAATCGCCGTCCGGTTCAACTTGCCGCCTTATGCACGTTGAGCGCGCTTTTTCTCGGCTTGCTCCAATACGCGAACTTCAATCCGTTGACCAAGACCGAGGCTTATCTTGCCGACCTGCGGACCGTCTTCGGCCGCAAAACGCCCGCGAGCACCGCCATTGTTTTTCTCACCATCGACCAGGCTTCGGTCCAACTCGATCAACTGTTCCCCGAGGAAATCACCGCCTCCCCCGAATTGAGCGCGATGAAGAAAGGCTGGCCGTGGTCGCGGCAGGTTTACGCCGCTCTGCTCGATCGCTTGTCCGGTGCCAGCGCGAAGGTTGTCCTCTTCGACTTAATCTTCCCCACCTCCGCGGCCGGCGACGACGCTTTCCGGGCTGCGCTGGACCGGCATCGCGACCAAGTCATCATCTGTGGAAATTTTCAGAAGGCCGAAGCGGGCGGAGCCAGCACCGCGACTCTTTCGCTTCCCTGCCCCACTCTTTTGCCGCGTGACGAAGTGCCAGATTCGCGGCTGGCGTTCGCCAACTTCCTTCCCGACGCGGACGGCGTGGTGCGGCGTGCGCACTACCGCTTTTCACTGCGGGACGTGAGCGGCATTCACTCCGACCAAGCCAGCTATGAGTCCCCCAGCGCGGCGGCGCTGCGCAAGCTCCATCGCAGCGACCTAATCCCTAAAACCAACTCCGCGCCTTTCCGATACACCGGACCGCCTGGAACTTTCCCGTCCCATTCCGTCTATGAGTTATTCGTCCCATCGTTGTGGAAAGCCAACTTCGCAGACGGCGGCTTCTTTAAGGATAAAATCGTGGTGATCGGCCCGTCGGGAAGCTGGAGTCATGATGAACACACGACCCTTTTAGTCTGTTGGGTGGGTTTAATTTTCTGATGTCGGGGCCTGAACTCCACATGCAGGCTCTTAACGCCGCCATGAACGGAGAATTTCTGCAAGAGTCGTCCGCCTTGTTAGACGGAACGCTCGTGATCCTTGCCGCCCTAGCAGCTTGGTCGCTCAGCTTGCTCGTCCGCGCGCCCGCCGCTCGACTGGTGATCATGGTTGTCGTCATCGGGACCTATGCCGCCTTGTTGTTGTTCGTCTTTAATAACTTCGGCTTGCTCCTTCCGCTGGCGACTCCGGCTGGCGTCTTTGTCCTGGGCACCTTGCAGAGCGTCCTATGTGATTTTCTGCGCGTGCGGCGAGAGAAGGCGCGCTTTCGCGGCATGCTCGACCGCTATGTTTCCCCTGAAGTGGTGCAGGAACTAATCGACAACCCGGAAAGCTTTCTTCATTCGCTGCGCGGCGTCCGCAAACCGGTCACGGCACTCTTTGCCGACTTGCGGGGCTTTACCGGGATGATCGAAAACCGCGATGCCACGGAATTGATCGGTCAATTGAACGAATACTATGAGGCCATGACCCGTCATGTTTTTGAAAACAGCGGGGTCTTGGACAAGATCATGGGCGACGCCATCATGGCCGTCTGGGGTGGCATTCATAGTCAGGGCTTGGGACTGGACGCCGCCTCGGCGGTGCGGGCGGCTTTTCAGATGAAACAAACACTCGCCGTGTTGAATGAAGATTGGCGCGCACGCGGATTGCCGGCCTTTGCCATGGGTCTGGGACTGAACTGCGGACAGGCCGTCGTGGGCAACATCGGCTCGCAGCGCAAAATGGATCCGACGGCCATCGGTGAGTGTGTGAACCTGGCGGCGCGATTCGAGGAAATGACCAAGGAGTATTCCGTGGACATCCTCATCGGACAGGACTTGGCCGAACTGGTGCGCCCGCTCTTTTATCTTCAATCCGTGGACCGGGTGAAAGTCAAAGGCAGCAACCGGTTGATTGAAGTCTTCACCGTCTGCGGAGAGCTCCAGCACGGACTGGAACCATCGGCCACGGAATACTTCAACGCTTATGCCGAAGGCTTGGACAGCCTGAAGGCGCGTGATTTTGCCAAGGCGAAAACCTTGTTGCTAAAATGTTTGGAACTTCGTCCCGACGATTCGCTGGCGGGCCTTCATCTGCGGCGCTGCGCCATTCTGTCGAAACTCCGGACTAACTCGCGCGGCTTAGCTAGGTATGTCCGGCAGGAGCCCACTTCGTTTGCCGATAGCGCGCAGAATCTTGAGGGAAAGCTATGGTACGACAGATGCTAAAACCGGAGTTTGATGAAACGTCTCGCCGCGACCGCCAGCGTCCTATTTTTGGAAATCCTTCTTTGTCCCACCGGCTTTGGTCAAGCTGGCCAGGCGCAATTGGAACAGTCGAGGCAGTTTCAAAACGAAAGGTCGCTTTCCGCCGACAACCCGGCCGGGCCGCAGAAGCTGCGCACGCCGGCGGCCAACTTTTCCGACGCCGGTGAACAACTTATCTTGAAGGAAACCCGGCCGTCTGCGCACTTCGAGGCTTACTCCGATGTAAGTGCCTTCCATGCCACGAACGCCGCGTTCAGCCGTCGCGACGCCAAGAGTGATTCGTATCTCGTTCCCGACGTGGGTATCAGTTACCGCTCCTCACTCAGCCCCACCCTCACCGCCGATTTTGCGTTGCAGGAAACTCTCTTCCGCTACAGCCGATTCCGTGAACTTGATTTCGACAGCTCCACGGTGAAGCTCGGCCTAAACTGGCGTCCGAAGCACTTTTGGGATGTTGAGCTAACCGGACAATACAGCTTCAACCGGCTGACGACTTCTTGGTTTAACAATGAAGTCTTTCGGACGCACAGCTTTACCCTAGGCTGGCAGAAGACCGTGCGCCTGTCCGCGATGGTGTCTTTTTTTGCAGGCGGCACCGCCCAGTTCAACGTCTCGAATCCCATCGACCTCCAACGCCAGGAGTTGAGGCTCTATGCCGGCGTCGGAGTGCAGCTTACCGAGCGTCTGTCCGCCGATCTGAGTTATACCGGCGCCTCATATTTCTACCACGACAACCGCGTCGATCTAAACCAGGCGCTGGATGCCGGTTTGCATTTCCGGGTTTGTGAATGGCTCAAGCTCAATGGCGTCGTGTCCGCGGATTTCAATCGGTCTAACCAGACCTCGTTTAACTATGATGCGGTCAACCTCGGTGGAGGAATCAATGCCAACCTCAGTTTTTAGTTCCATGCCCGGAGCTGCTGCCGGCAAATTACCCAAGCTCCGCATCGGCTCCGTGGCGCTGGCGAGCCTTATCCTCGTGCAATCGCTCACGGCTGCGCCGTTGATGGAAGCCAGGGTGCAAAGAAAGTATAACACCGTGCGGATCCTCGAAGGCGACTCGATCCGACCGGCCACGGTGGATGACGTTATCTCGGGGAATCGGGCCGTGCAGACGGGCGATAACTCGCGGGTGGAATTGATGTTTCCCGACAACACACTGACCCGCCTCGGCTCGAATACGATCTTCAGCTTCAAGGGTGGGTCGCGGGAAGTCAGCCTCCTGAAGGGGACAATGTTGTTTCAGATTCCAAAAGGGGTCGGTGGCGCAAACATCCACACGGCGGCGATCACCGCCGCCATCACAGGCACCACGGGATTGGTCGAGAATGACGACGACACGGTGAGGATCATCCTGCTGGAAGGAGTCGTGCGCGTGTATCCTCGGGAGGGCAGTCGAAGGGCGATAGTTATCCGCGGTGGTCAAATGTTGGTGGCACCTGCGCGCGGCGGCGCGTTAAAAGACTGCCGTGTCCTGACCGTGGATATTGGGCGGGTGATGAAGACGTCGAGGCTCCTCTCCGAAAAGAGTTTTGGCCCGCTTCCGCCGGTGGCTGCGGAATTGATCGAGCGAGTGGTCTCGAAGCAAGATGCGCGGCGCGAGGCTGGAGGCTTGGTGGCGACAAAACTGCTTGCCTCAGGCAAGGAAGCCAGCACTACGTCAATCCAAACTACCCCGGCCAACCTTACCGCACCAGCTTCCGAAGGTCGGACTACCTCCGGTTCGACGACTGTCTCATTGAATAACTCCACCCCAACCGAGGCGGTGTTGCCGCAACGGCCGACGGAAACAGTCGAGAAAAAAGAGGACGTGCTTGCTCAAAGCTGGAATAAGAAGCACGAGCATGGCGCGGACGAAGAATCGGATAAGCCGGACGATTCGGGAAAAAAGGACAAGAAGAAACCCAAGAAGAAATAACGTTCGCTCGGCGAAAAACAACGGCTTGAGGCTTCCCGTCACCACATAGGCAATGCGCGACAACAGAAACGTCGTTCTTTCGGTAACTCTGGTTTGACAAACTAACCGAAGTAATATGCAGGAGCGGGCGGTAAAAGGTTTGACATTACCTTTAATCCTTCAATATTACGCGCCTTATGTCTCTCAATAACCTCACGCTGGAACAACTCAAAGAAGCCATCTCGATCAAAGAAGAAATCTCGACGCTGGAACGCCGTCTCACCGCTGTCTTGGGCGGGGCCAAAGCGACGACACCATCGGTCGAAGCCGCCAAAGCCAAAACGAAAGGGAGTTTCAAACGGTCTGCGGAAACTGTGGCGCGCATGAAAGCATCGCAACAAGCAAGGTGGGCTAAAATTCGCGCGGCAAAGTCCGGCACGTCCTCCTCCGCCCCTGCCAACAAGTCGGCTGCCAAATCTTCGGCCAAGGGATCGAAGAGAAAGAGTGGATTAACCCCTGAAGGTCGCGCCAAGCTCGCGGCCTCGATGAAGGCGCGTTGGGCGGCCCGCAAGAAAGCGGCTGCCAGCAGCGCCTCGGCGAAATAGGTCTTCAAGAGTAACCGCCTATTGAGCAAGCAGCGGCGATCCATCAAGTAATTGAGGATAAAGAAGAACCAGCGCGGGCTAACTCCGCTCACCTCGATTCCGCCTGCTGCTGCGCCGGGCAACATCCTCGATTCCGATTGGATCGGGGTTGAGTTGCTGCGTCGGTTCGAGAGTGAGGGCACGGATGCACACCGCATCTGCACCAAGGCTAATGCCTGGGCCGAGCGTTATGGCTTGGACATCCTTGTTTCTTTTCGGAACGAGAAAGATCGCGACGCGATCACGCGTGACTTGTCGGAATGGTCGCGCGCGAGCGGCTTGATTTTCCAGCGCGTCTTCGAACGATTCCTGCCGAAACAGAATGCGGAGCGACAAGCACCAAAGCTCATCCAAGGAACCGACGCGCCACCGCGGACAACTATCATTGCGGAAAGAGGATGCCGGTTTGGCATCGATTTTACCGCAGGCTATTCCGCCGGTCTGTTCCTGGATCAGCGCGAAAACCGGCAGTTCGTCCGCCGCGTGGCACCGCGACGGATGCTCAATTGCTTTGCCTATACTTGTTCGTTTTCCGTGGTGGCGGCGGCGCAAGGCGGGCAGACAGTTAGCATCGATCTGTCGAAAAAATCGCTCACGCGAGGGCGCGAAAACTTCGGTCTGAACGGCCTTCCTGAAGCAGGGCATCGCTTCCTGTGCGACGACGTGCTCGAAGTGCTGCCGCGATTCGCGCGCAAGGGAGAAAAATTCGACCTGGTGGTTCTCGACCCGCCTACATTTTCCAGATCCCATGAAGGAAACACCTTTCAAGTGGAGAAGGATTTTGAGGCACTCCTCGCGGCGGCGATCGAAGTCACTTCCCGGCCCGGCAGAGTTTTGCTTTCCACCAACTGCACCGCCCTCGACGAGCGGGCGCTCGTAAGCATGGCACGCTTTGGTCTGAAGATGACGCGACGCTCCGGCACGTTTCATCGAACGCCGCCCCTGCCCGATTTTCCCAAGGGCGGCGGCGCACACACTGTCTGGCTGATTATAGACTAATCCCGTTGTGGCGATGATTGACCTTTGCGCGAGGGCCGTTAAGCTCGGCGGCAATGGGTGTTGGTCCAATGAAGCCGGATCGCCGGCTTGGTTGGGCAGTGCCCATTTCTTCCAACAAAAAAAATAACCACCACCACCAAAACCATGACTGCAAAATTTGCCACCATCCTTTGCGCGGCTGCCACCGTGCTCGTTTGCGCTCCGCGCGCGTCCTTTGCCGACGAGAAAAAAACCCCGCTCGAAGAGCAGATGAGCACGATGAACAAGAGCTTCAAAACGCTCAAGAAGCAGCTCGGCGATCCTTCCAAAAAGGATTCGTCGCTGGAACTAATCGCGGCGATTAAGAAAGCGGCGCATGCTTCCAAGGATTTGGAGCCCGCGAAGGCCAAGGACGTTCCCGAAAAGGATCGAGCCAAATTCATCACCGACTATAAGGCGGCGATGGACAAGCTCGTGACCGGCTTCGACACGCTTGAAAAAGCGGTCAAAGCAGACAACGCCGACGGAGCAAAAGCTGCGTTGGAGGACTTGACCAAACAAAAAGGCGACGGCCACAAACAGTTCCAAAAGGACGAGGACAAATAAGCGCGAAGGCTTAACGATTCTCCACCGCGCGCGGCCTTGATTCTGTCGGGGCCGCGCGTTTTGTTTTTCCCAGCCGCACTTCCGTTACTTAATCATCTGCTCGAGCGCCGCATCGGCCTCCGCTCCCAATTTCAATGCGCGCTCGTAGTGCTTTCTAGCCTGTTCTTTATTCGGAGGCTGGCCCGTCGCGAAAATCACCGACAGGTTGAAATGCGCATCGGCGTAATTCGTGTCGAGAGCGATGGCGGTTTCCTCTTCCTTTTGCGCGGCTTCGTACCAGCCCTTCCGCGCGGCGGCAATGGCCAGATAATTGTGCGCCGTGGCGTTTTTCGGATTGATCGCGAGCGACTTGGTCAGTTCGTTGATGGCGTCGTCGTCGCGACCGCCGCTGTAAAGCACAATGCCGAGCGTGCAGTGCGAGAACCAGTCATTCGGTTCAATGGCGATGGCTTTGCGAAAGGCTTCCTCGGCGAGTTTCAGCTTGCCGGCCCGAAACCGGACGACGCCCAGATTCGAAAGGATGTAAACATTGTTCGGGGCCTTGCTGAGCATTTTTTCGTAGGTCTTTTCCGCCTCGCGATAATTCCCACGATCGAAAAAATCCTTCGCCTCCCGCGCTTGCGGTAGCAATTCGTCGGGCACTGTCGGGGTGAAGCCGGCCTCGACTTTTGGAGTCATACCGCTGGAACCGGCATCCTTTTTCGGAAGGTCGGATGTGTCAGACTTCACTTGGCCGATGGACGCGGGAGTGCTTTTGGGAAGGGTCGGCACGGGCGTGGTGAGCGACGCGACCTGCATCGGGGTGGGCTTGGGCTGCTGTTTTTCGGGCGCGGGCGTTGCCGTTGCGACGACGGCGGGGGTCGCCTTCGCGATGACCGGGGCGGGCGTAGGCGTAGCGGCATTCGTGGATGCCGGGGTCGCAGCGGCGGGCTCTTCAGGCGTCTCCCTTTTTGCCGCTGCGGTGGCAAACACCGTCGCATCATCCGTATTGCTGATGGAGATTTGCGGTTGCTTGAACAGCGCCTTTTCCTTTTCGCTCAACTTAATGGCGGGCTCGGCCAGATACTCGATTTGCTTCAACAAGACGTTTGACTGCACTTCCTGGTGTTGCAGTTCGGCCATCACCAACTTCTTGGCCTGCGCGCGCTTGGCCGTTTCCTTTAACTCGCGCAGCACGATGTTGCGGAGTAAATCGTTCTCCTCGACGACGCGCCGTCGCTCCTCGGGATTCACGCCCTGGGTTTTCATTTGATCCAGTTCCGAACCGGCCGAGTCGAGCTGCGACTGGAGGTCGGCGATGGAAATCTGAAAGTCCTTGTTCTGCTGCCGCGCGGAGTCGAGCTGATCTTTCACCGTCCCCACTTCCTTTTTCAGCGCGGCGATTTGCTCGTCCTTCTTCGGCATCGCCGCGTTGAACTCCTTGATCGATTGTTCGGCGACGCTGAGCCGTTGCGTGAGCGAGCTGTTGTCGGCCAGCAACTGGTCCACGCGTTTTTGCGCGTCCTTCATCTTCGCGACTTGCGCCAGCGCATCGTCCCGCTGCCGGGCGATGGCATTCCGATCTTCGGTGACGGACGCCACTTTCTTTTCCGCCTCGGCCAGCCGCTCGGCCAGCTTGTCTCCAGCCTTCTCGGATTCGTCCCGTTGTTTTCCCAGCAACGCGACTTGCTTCTGGGCTTCGCTAAATTTCTGCGCCGCTTCCTGGCTGGCT
>JANXWU010000403.1 GCA_025350985.1 Spartobacteria bacterium
CGCAAAGCCTCCCGTGCCAGTCGCGACGCCACAAGCCCCACAGGCACCGCCTGCCGCTGCCCCGGTTAAGAACGATCCCACGTCGCAACTCGTGAACACTGATTTTCCCTCGCCACCGCTGGCACTTGGAACCGGCGTCAACGCGCCCCCGGTTCAGTTTGCAGGCGTAAACGTCGGCCCGGTGCCCGTCGTATCTGCCCCGGCCGTACCCGTTCCGCCGACGCCTGCCTACAAAGCCGGTCAATCCACGGCAGGAGGAGCGAACACTTACGGCGGACTGGCGAGCACCTTTGCCGGCGACATCGGCGACAACTTCAAGACTTTGGGCGGACAGATTGCCAAACCCTTCAAGGCAGCGGGCGATTTCGTGTCCGGTGCGTTTGCCGGGCCGGAAAAGCCGCCCACGTCCACGACTGGCCTCGCCAACTTCGGAGGAGCCGACCAACTTAACCCCTCCGCTCCCGACGATGAAGAGGAGAAGAAGCGCCGGATGGTGGCGCGTATTCCGGCGATGACATCGTTCTAACCTCACTTAATCAAAGCGATGCCAACCCTAGAGAAACAGCATTTGGAAGCCTTTGCGCAGGAAATTGCCCGAGGCATCAACAAGACGGCGGCGTACAGAACGGCCACCGGCAAGAACGGTTCGGGTGCAGCAGTCATTGCCTATAAATGGCTAAAGCAAGATAAAGTCCGGCTAAGGGTTGAAGAAATTCAGACCGCCTTGCGCCAGGGCCGCACCGCTGTCGAGAATGAAATAGCCAAGGAAGTGGCTGAGAAGTTCCGAGGGCAGCTTATGACGATGGCAGAACGTCGAGCATTCCTTGCCCGATGTGTGCGCGCCCAGCTTCACACGCTCGATCTCGAAAAGGATGGCGACTTGGTGCAGGAGCGGACTGTGACGACCACCGAGAGTGGAACGACGGTAAAAATCAAACTGCCGGGAAAGCGTGAGGCAATCATGGACGATGCCCGGCTGGCCGGCGAGTTGGTCGAGAAATCCGACCTCAACATCGGCGACCAACGGAAACTCAGTGCGGATCAAGTAGCCGAACGCCTCGCTGTGATTCAGCAGCGGCGGGCAGACCGGATGCAGACAACCGGACAGAGCTAAATTTAGGCGTCGGTGCCTGTCCGCTTGCCGGCAAGGCTTCTTTTCGTTGAGAGGAATCCGGCTTTCTTTGGGTTGAAGTATCGCATCGTTCCGATTTCCCCACTGCCTTGATACCGCCAGCACGCGGACATTGGCGGAAGTTGGCAAACCCTATTGAAACAGGCGGACATGTTATGCAATGGTGTTATGCAATCGCCTTCGCTGTTTCAGGGGTTCGCGCATCACATTGAAACAAAGCCACTTGCGACAGTGGCGGTGAGGGAGGGATTTGAACCCTCGATACCCTTTCGAGTATGCCGCTTTAGCAAAGCGGTGCTTTCGACCACTCAGCCACCTCACCGGAGCTGTCGTCGAGCGAGTGGTTGAAAACCCCTGCGTCAACGGTCACGGCGGTTACTTTGCGTCGTTTTTCAGACGCGGCAAGCAATTTAAGCGGTCGCTCGGAGCCTTGCGCACGACGGAATCGCTCTCCAGCGCCGCTCGATGGAATCAAAGAACGGCACCGTCGCATCGCACTCCTGACAGGCGATGAAATCCTTTTTCCCGGCGCACCACATTGAGGCCGATGAGGATTTGCTCAAGCGCCTGCGTGTCAAGTTCGCGCGTGTCGCAGTAGGGCCAAAGGCCCGGCAACAAGCCAGCCCAGGGCAAAGCCTTGGGTATTTCGTACATCATAAAAAAGCCCTGAAAGGGCGTGACAATTGGTGCCGCCCTTTCAGGGCTTTGCCATTTTTGAATGCGACACCCAGGGCGTTGCCTTGGGCTGGCTTGTTTGCGCACCGTTGGTGCTCGTTCCAGATCCGCTTCAACGCCGCGCGATGCTTTAGCCGCTTGACGCCGGTGAAGTCGAAGTCCGGCCGGTAAATGTCCGCCTCCAGCACGCAGCCGATCTCATTCGGATGCGCGTGCGCCGAGCAGGTGACCGACTACATAGCCCAGCTCCCCGAACGATTCGAGCGCGGCGTCTGCGATAACAGACTCGTCGAGGTGGCCCATTTCTCACGCAGGAACGGGTAAGGATTCGCTGAAGCGGAGCTTCACCCAACCGAGCATCTCCAGATTTCGAATTGCCTCCGCAAGACTACCTTGCCTGCTCTCGTCCTTCCTCCACAGCTTTTTCCAATCAAGTATGTAATCGAATAGATCTTGTTCGGAGACATCGTCGGGACTGCGTTCCTTTTTCAAGGTCTGCACGGCATAGATCACGGTCGCGACCTCTTCGGCCTGATCGGTATTCTTGATTCGACTAAACAAGTCGACAGTCTTGTCGATCTTTCTTCGAAACGGTTTCAATTCTTCCGTGAGCTTATCTCTCGAACGCCTATATTCGGGTCCCACGCGCAGAGCCGTCATTTGCCCAAGTTGCTCTTCTGTTACCCAGTTGTTGTTCGCTAAGACATTGATCGCTTCTTTGACCTCCGATGCGAATGGACCGTAGCTCGCTCGCTCAAACTGGAAGCCGGTGTCCAAGCCCTGCTTAGTCAGGATATAGCAGATCTTTTGGAAGATTGTGCGCCCCACTGGATTTGCATACGGCTGCTTTTCCAGCTCATAGATGACTTCCACCAACGCTGCCCACTCCGGACGAAGCTTCTCTCGTCTCTTGCCTTTCACCAAGAATTCGGTCTGCTGATCCGCCGCCAGAAACTCTGGCTTGATCTGCGCCGCAGGCGTCCCGAAAGGCGCATAGATTTCAATAGGGATACCAAGCTTAGAGAGCTTGTAATACATGAGCGGACCTACGGCAGACCATTCCAACCCTCCATTGCCACACCCAAGAGGCGGAAACGCCACCGAAGTAATGCCCCATTGCTCGAAGTGCTTCGCGAAGTAATCCAATCCTGCCTCCACATCCGCCA
>JANXWU010000418.1 GCA_025350985.1 Spartobacteria bacterium
CATCGGCAAGCCAGCGGACCTGCTCGCCCAATACACCGCGCACCCGGCGAAGGGAGAAATCGTATTGCTGGTGAGCGGCCTGTCGAAAGACGAGCGGAGAAAGCTCGCTTCAGCGGCCCGTTTTGAAGAGCGGGAGTAGAAGCCGCAAACCCCAGCGCAGGAGCACGGGTTACAGCAAAAAAAATCGCCGCCCGTTTCGGGGCGGCGATTTTTGAAGTGACTGGCCTGGACGTGAAGGCGCGTTACGCTGGCTGCGCTTCCTGCTTCGCGGCTGCGTCCCGATCTCTCATCGCGGCGCGGCGACTCAGTTTCACGCGGCCTTTTTCGTCGATGCCGACGCATTTGACCCAGATCATCTCGTTCATCTTGACGACGTCTTCGGTGCGATTGACGCGCGTCTCGGCGAGTTCGGAGATGTGGACGAGGCCGTCCTTGCCGGGCATGCATTCGACGAACGCGCCGAATTCCTTAATCGAGACGACGCGCCCGTGGTAGATCTCGTTGATTTCGATTTCCTTCGTCATGCCGGCGATGATCTGCTTCGCGCGGGCGAGGGCTTCGCTGCTGTTCGAGTAGATGTGCACGGAGCCGTCGTCCTCGATGTTAATCTCCGCGCCGGTTTCGGCGACGATGCCTTTGATCGTCTTGCCGCCGGGTCCAATGAGGAGGCCGATCTTGTCGGGGTCGATCATGATCGTCTCGATGCGCGGGGCGTATTTGGAGAGCTCGGTGCGCGGGGCGTCGAGGGCGGCGCGCATCACGTCGAGGATTTTGCTCCGCGCGTCTTTTGCCAAGGCAATCGCCTCGGCCATGATCTTGTGGCTGACGCCGGGGAGCTTAAGGTCGAGCTGGAATCCGGTGACGCCGTTGTCGGTGCCGCAGAGTTTGAAGTCCATGTCGCCGAAGTGATCTTCGCTGCCGATGATGTCGGTGAGCGTGGTGTAGCGTGACATGCGCCCGTCATCGGTGAACTCGGTGACGAGGCCGACGGAGATGCCGGCGACGGGGCACTTGATCGGCACGCCGGCGTCCATGAGCGCGAGCACGCCCGCGCAGACGCTGGCCATCGAGGTCGAGCCGTTCGATGCCATGATTTCGCTGCTGATGCGGATGGCGTACGGGAAGTCTTTTTCCGACGGGATGATCGGCTCGACAGAACGCTCGGCGAGCGCGCCGTGGCCGATTTCGCGGCGGCTGGCTCCGCCGAAGCGGCCCGTTTCGCCGACACTGAACGGCGGGAAGTTGTAGTGCAAAATGAAGCGCTTCTCGGTCTCGCCGCCACCGTAGGCGTCGATCATTTGCGCTTCGTCGGCGGGAGCGAGCGTCGCGAGCGCGAGGGCTTGCGTCTCGCCGCGCGAGAAGAGCGCGGAACCGTGCGAGCGCGGGATCATGCCGACTTCGGCAGTGATCGGACGCAGGTCGTGGTAGCCGCGTCCGTCGCAGCGTTTCTGCCGGTCGAGAATGCTGACACGGAAGGCTTTCTTTTGGAGGTAATCAAACGCCTGCGAGACGTCGAAGCCGGTGGCCGTCGGATGTTTCGCGAGGATGGCTTCCTTCACTTCCTGTTTCAACGCGGCGACGGCTTTGCTGCGGGCGACTTTGCTTGGGGTGTAAAGCGCGGCTTCGATGCGGTCCCCGGCGACGGCATAGGAAATTTCGAGCATCTCCTGATTGACGTTCATCAGCGGAGCTTGGCGCTTGGCCTTGTTGACCTTCGCGGCCAGCTCGACCTGCATTTCGATCAGAATCTGGACGTAGCCCTGCGCGAATTCGAGCGACTTGATGAAGTCGGCTTCAGGCAACTCCCTCGCCTCGCCTTCGATCATGATGATCTCGTCCTTCGTGCCGACGAAGATCATGTTGAAGTCGCTGTCGAGCCGCTGCGAGTGCGTCGGGTTAATGACGAACTGGCCATTGATGCGACCCACGCGCACGGCTCCGATTGGCCCGGCGAACGGGATATCCGAAACCATGAGCGCGGCGGATGCACCGTTGATCGCGGGGATGTCGGGATCGTTTTCGCCGTCGGCGCTGAGGAGGATGGCGATGACTTGCGTGTCGTAGAGGTAGCCCTTCGGAAAGAGCGGCCGCAGCGGACGGTCGATCATGCGCGAGGTAAGCGTTTCCTTTTCGGTGGGACGGCCTTCGCGTTTGAAGTAGCCGCCGGGAAAGCGACCGACAGCGGCGGCTTTCTCGCGGTAATCGACGGTGAGCGGGAACCAGTCCTGCCCTTCTTTCAAGGATGTCGCCGAGACGGCGGCAACCATTATGATGCTTTCGCCGAGGCGCACGGTGACGGAGCCGTCGGCGAGGTTGGCGAGTTTGCCAGTTTCAATGGTGATGTCGGCGCCGCCGACGTTCCGGGTGATGATATGATGCATTTTGGATGTCTGACTGAACGGCATCCATCGCCTCACCGGGAGCGAAATTACGAACTACGAAGTAAAAACCAGAACCAAAGTGGAGCAAGCTTCCAGCTTGCTGCTCAAAAAGTCGCAAGCTGGAAGCTCGCGCCACTATGCTTTTCTGATGCTTAATTCCTAGTTCTTAATTTCGCCGTTCGGCGACGCAACGAGCCGCAATGGTTTTGTGGTTATGAACCGCCCGACCCAATGCCGGACGGAAGGGATGAACCGCGTTACTTACGCAGGTTCAATTTTTCGATCACCGTTTGGTAGCGATCGGAAGCGGTGCGTTTGAGATAATCGAGCAACGAGCGGCGCTTGGAAACCATCATCAGCAGGCCGCGACGCGAGGAGTGATCCTTCGCGTGGGTCTTGAGGTGGCCGGTGAGTTCGTTGATGCGTTTGGTCAGGAGCGCGACCTGAACGTCCGCGCTGCCGGTGTCCTTGTCGTGCATCTGGAAGGTTGCGATGCCTGTGCTTTCTGTCGTTGCCATAAAATCGAGGGCGACAGGTAACAACGCTGCTGCCCGCTTGGCAAGCGGTTTCTCGGAGGGATGAATCTGGAACTCAGGAAACCAGGAAAGGATGCAGATGAGCCAAAATATTCGTTGTTTTCAAATCAAGGTCATTCTCGGGTAATGGTACAGTTTAAAAAAAATGCGATCTGTCATTCTGAGCGAAGGCTTGGCGGAGTCGAAGAATCTCTTGAACCCTTTTCGGCCTGCCGCGGCACTGGGAAGTGCAAGAGATTCTTCGACTCCGTTCCGTTCGCCTAGCGAACTCCACTTCGCTCAGAATGACAGGCGTTTGGGAATGACCAAAGCCCACCCCAGCCCACCCCAACGTCTGCTCCTTTCCTGATTTCCTGAGTTCCAGATTCACTAATGCCGCGGGCGAATCGCCCTCACGCAAAATGCGTGAGCAAATGCGCCTTATCCGTCTTGAGGAGATCGGAGCCGACGTTCTTTTTCATCCGCGAACGCACCTCGCCATCGAGTTGCTCGACGATGCGCTGGTTGATCTCTTTGGGCGCGGCGAAATACCACATCGGCGATTTCTCGCGGCGCACCAGCTCGTTGATGCCTTCAACGATCACTTTCAGCGCGCGCTTTTCGAGTTCGGTTCGCAAGTTGTGGTTTTCGCTGGTCGAGGCAGCGGTGGCATGCCCGTTGCCGCTGCTGACGGGATAACAGCCGGCCAAGTCGCTGACTTTATCCACGATGCGCCCGTGACCATCCACGGTGGCGAACCCTTCGAGCAACTCCAGCCTCGGAGTCGTGTCCATTTCACTGCGGGTGAGTTTGTAGGCCTTCAACTCACCTCGATCCGCGAGGATGATGAGTTTGTCTGACATGAACAAACTGACGCACCAAAAGATGTGCAGCGCCACCATATTCGCGCGCGATCTTTCCCTGTCCTGCTGCTCAGGCGAAATGAAACCGTCCGTGCGGCTGCGGCACCGGGTCGCCGCATTCGCGCGCGGTTTCCACCCAAATCTCAATCGCATGCTGCGCGTGGCTCAACGCCTCCAAGCGATCCGTGGCGCGAGCGCGGCAGCCGGGCAACTCAGGAACTTCCGCGACGTAGGCTTGATGCTCGTCGTCCCAGTAAATGACAATTTCGTAGCGGTATTCGGGACTGTTCATGTGCATGAAAGGTTAGACACCGACGCGGACGGAGCATTCAAAGCAAATGCGCCGATTTCGACTCGTCCCGCATCAGACAAAATCCTTTGTTGCAGCTTCCGTGCCCGCGTTAAACTGGCCGCCATGTTTGAGCATCATCGTCAGCCGCTGCTGCCGCGTCAGGCCTTCTACGGCCGGGTGGCTAAAAATGCCGCTGCCGCCGCCGGGTTGATCGGAGTGGCGCTGGGAATCGGCGTGCTCGGTTACCACACTATCGCTGGATTTTCGTGGATCGACTCGCTGCTCAACGCCTCGATGATCCTGGGCGGAATGGGGCCGGTGGGCGAACTGCCGAGCGACGGATCGAAGCTCTTCGCCTCCGCCTACGCGCTGTTCAGCGGACTGATGTTCATCACGATTGCCGCGTTAGTTTTCGCGCCGGTTATCCACCGCGTGTTGCATCGTTTCCATCTCGAAGTGGACGAGGAAAAAACGCAGCGCGCCCAGCACGCCCGGAAACGTGACACACCCTGAAAGTGTCGCTTGGCGCAGCGCTATTGTTTTACCCACACCGCCGTGAGGTAGGCCGAGAGGATGACGAACACGGCGAGCAGCGCCACCCGCCACGGCGCAAACAACTCTGGCCACGTGGACCCGATCACCAGTCCGAACGAAAGCAGCGCCCACTTAAACAGACTGCCCTGCCACCATTTGAGCGTGTAGCTTTTGAATAATTTGAAAGCCATCGTCCTGTAATCTATGCGCGTTCTCGCCATCGATCCATCGCTCCGTGGCACTGGTTTCGCCGTCCTCGAAAAAAGCGGGCGGCAAATTCGCGCACTGGAATTTGGCGTCATCAAAAACCCCGCCGCGATGCTGCCCTCCGGCTGTCTGGTTAAAATCCATGAACAAATCGCCGGCCTCATCGCGCGTCATCAACCCACTTGCGCCGCCATCGAGGCCGTCATTTACGTGCAGAGTTTTCGCACCGCGATCACGCTCGGCGCGGCGCGCGGCGCATCCCTCCTCGCGCTCGCGCAGCACGGTTTGCCCATTTTCGAATACGCGCCGCGTCGCGTGAAGCAGGCCGTCGTCGGACGCGGCGGCGCGCAGAAAAACCAAGTCGGCTTCATGGTGCGCGCGCTGCTCGGCCTCACCGAAAACCCGCCGCCCGACGCCGCCGACGCGCTCGCCATCGGTCTCACGCATTTTCAAAATCACGACGGCGCTGCGCTGGGCGCGACGAAGCTGGCGCAAATCTAAATGAGCATCGAAGTCCAGTGGCTCGGTCGCGTCGGCTACGAGGAAACTCTCGCGTTGCAAGAGCGCCTCGTCGCCGGAATCGCGAACGCGCGCGGCGATGCAATCGAGAATCAGAAATCAGAAATCAGAAATTCCGAAACGCTGCTTCTGCTCGAACACGATGCCGTTTACACCATCGGCCGCACGCGCGACCAATCCAGCCTCGGCGACCGCGCCGCGCTCCCCCACCCCGTCGTCGAAATCAACCGCGGCGGACAGGCGACGTGGCACGGCCCCGGCCAGCTTGTCGGCTACCCGATTCTCGATTTGCAAAATCGCGGACGCGACCTGCACCGCTACCTCCGCGCGCTTGAGCTGGTCTTGATCGAAACTCTGCGCGAATACGACATCGACGCCGAACAACGCGCCAGTCTGACCGGCGTCTGGGTCGGCGCGAAAAAAATCGCGTCCATCGGCGTCGGCGTGCGGCATTGGATCACGATGCACGGCTTCGCGCTGAACGTCTGTGGCGACCTCGCCGCGTTCCAGCACATCACGCCCTGCGGCATTGCCGGCGTGGAAATCACCAGCATCGAGCGGGAGACCGGACACGCAATCAAAGTGAAATCTGTCGCCGAAAAGGTCGGCGAGATTTTTTTGGGTCGATTCGATGAAATGCT
>JANXWU010000368.1 GCA_025350985.1 Spartobacteria bacterium
GCGAGCGTCGGCGTGCGGCTGGATGGGACATTTCGACGGCCAGACTCCCGATGAAGTTGCGCAGTTCCGTCGCGCGGGAAAACCGGTTTCGCTGAAGATAACAACCTTCGCCGCGTGGCTCGAACTGTTCCAAAGAATGACGCCTGAAATGGCACCCGACTGATGGTCATGGCGGCAGCGCGGGTTCCAATAGAGCGCACGCGCCGCTACGGAAGTCACGAACCTCTGGCACCGCGCGCGAGGCTCCGTATGTTCCGCGATGCTCAGTGAGGACAGCTTCCATTTCGCGATCGAAAA
Source organism: Spartobacteria bacterium (assembly GCA_025350985.1). Taxonomy (GTDB): domain Bacteria; phylum Verrucomicrobiota; class Verrucomicrobiia; order Chthoniobacterales; family Chthoniobacteraceae; genus JANXWU01. The sequence goes on from JANXWU010000368.1 coordinate 298, forward strand.
CACCCAGGTGATCCTCGCGCCACAGCAGCGCATTGCGACCTTCGGCAGCACCAGTTTTCATTTTCATCTCGTCACCGAAATGATGGATCGCGTGGACGAAGTGTGCGTGCGTCAGGGGCGGCTGCATGCCGAGCGACCGCAGATCATCACGCCTGGTCATCTTGCGCATCTGTCGCTGGAAAATTTCGGCGAGAAGGCGCGCGATTTTGCCGACTGGCTCGAGGAACATTCCGAGCGGTTTGCCTTCCTAAAATATGGCTTTCAAATTCGGAAAACCGATGTGGTGGAAAAGATCGTGGCGAGCCCGTTGGAAAAAGTTTTGGACCGCGTCCGGCGTGAAGTGCGGGATGAAGACGAGCCGATGACGGCGATCATTCAGGGCGTGGACGAAGGCTGGGAAGTGTGCCTGCTAAAATTCACGGTCGATCTCATCCACCAGTCGGCGGGCGGGAACATGGGCGATTTCCGGAAGCGCGGGTTGATTTAAGTCGGCGTGTCGCGGTTCCTTCCCGGAGCGCCGGCGTCACCGCTGCGGCACGATGGACCGTCGCGCTTTTAGCTCGTCGAAGTTCGGGAAAAATCCCTCCAGGGTGTAGTTCTCGCCTGCGCGCAAGTCGCGCGTCGGCAGGCTCGCTGAATATTCCAGCCGCTCGCCGGGATTGAGCCCGACGTAGCTGGGCGCGTTTTCAAACGTCCGGTCTTCGCTCCACTGCGTGACCAGCTTACCCATCTTGTCGCGAATGAGCACCTCCACCCGCTGTGTCGTCGGGAATTCGAGGCCGACGAATTTCTTCGATTTGTTCGTCAACACAACGGCGGCGTGAAGCTGACGCGCCTCGCTTAGCTTCAGCGGCTGCGGCGAAAGCTGCAGGTCGAGTGCGAGCTTTTTCAACTGCCCCAGGTCCGATTTTTTCCCGCCCAAATGCGGAAGGCGCAGCCAGTCCGGTTTTTGCGGCAGATGGATTTGGTGGAACATCCGCGAGAAAAATCCCGGCGGCTTCGGCTGTTCCTCCGAGGCCCGGGCCTGAGAAATCAGCAAGCCCAGCGCGGCGAAAACAGCGAATCGGAATTTCATCGCGGCACTGTAAAAAGCGCGGGCACGGTTGCAAAGCCAAACCGGTGCGAGACAATGCGCGCATGAAGATTGCGCCGCGCTTCCTCCTCCTGTCCGCCGCTTTGCTGCTCGTCGCTGGAGCGAAGAAACCAACGGTGCCCGTGCGCTTTTACGCGGAGACCAACGCGCGCGATGGCAGTTCTTTCGCGCAGCCAGTGGCGCTGCTCGGCTCCGCCAAACAGGTGTACGTTTCCAAAGTCCCGGTCCTCAGCGAGCGCGACATCGTCGGGGTGTATCCGGTCCTCGCGCCCGACGGCTCGATGGGCTGCGCCTTCAAACTGGACGAGCACGGACGCATCGCCCTGGAAGGCATGAGTGTGGAAAAGCGCGGCCAGATGCTCATCGCGGTGGTGAACGGACGGCATGTGCTCGACATGATCATCGACGACCGCAAAAGCGACGGCATCATCTACATCCCGCGCGGGCTCGAAGTGATCGAGGTGTCATTGCTCACGAAAAAATTTCCGGTCATGGGCGTAAAAAAGGGCAAGAAAGCGCCAAAGCCTGAAGCGCCGGCGAAGCTGTTGTAGCGGGCCTTGGCAAGGCGCGGCGGTCTCGTTTGCGCTGCTAGAAACGTCACCGTTTGGCGGCGCAGAATTTGCCTTGCGCCGCTTTTCGCCAGCCCTAACTTTTCGCCATGCTTTCCACCGCACCCGTTGCCTACGATTCCAAAGTCGAAGGCAATGTGATCATCACCCGCCTCGATGCCGCGATCAATTGGATGCGCTCGAATTCCCTCTGGCCGATGCCGATGGGCCTCGCGTGCTGCGCCATCGAGTTGATGGCCGCCGGGGCCGGACGCTTCGATATCGCGAGGTTTGGTTCGGAAGTGATGCGCTTCTCCCCACGTCAATCCGACGTGATGATCGTCGCCGGCACCGTCACCTATAAAATGGCGCTCGCGGTCAAACGCGTTTGGGATCAAATGGCCGAGCCAAAATGGTGCATCGCCATGGGGGCGTGCGCGTCCAGCGGCGGCATGTATCGCAGTTACGCCGTGCTGCAAGGCATCGATCAACTCATCCCGGTGGACGTTTATATTTCCGGCTGCCCCCCGCGCCCGG
>JANXWU010000461.1 GCA_025350985.1 Spartobacteria bacterium
CAGGCCGATCAGCCCCAACCCGGCAGCCATGAAGATGAGGCTGAATAGCCGGCGCTGCTGGGTCAGCGTGAGTCCGAACGCCAAAAAAAGGAGCGGGAGCCAAAGCAAAACCTCACGGCACGAACGGGCTTTGAGCAGCAGCAAAAATGGGAGGACAACCACGGCCAATCCACACCAATGAAACCAGGCGGACGAGAAAAGCGGCACGGATTCCAGTTCTCCGATCGTGCTTTTCCACGCGGGAAAAAATTGGCGCATCGTCGCGTCGGGCAGTTGAAAGTGCCAGCGCTCGACGATCGCCGCCACCATGAGCAGCGCGGCGAACACCGCGAATCCAAGCCGGCGTTCGCGCGTGAAAAATTTCGCCCGAAAAAAAACGAGCTGCGCCGCCAGCGCCGCCGCGAGCAAAATCAGCGGCTCATAAAGCGAGACCCACAAGGCGAGCGCCCAAGCCGCCCCGCTAGTGATCCCCCACCCTCGCGACGACTCGCGCGCGAGCAGCACTTCCGCGCCCAGCGCGACGGCGAGGAGGAAAATCAAAAGTGATTGATGATCGGGCCGGCCCAGCAAAGTGCCATGAACCAGAATGGGACTCACAGAAATCAGCAGCAGCATCGCGCCGCCAAATGGCTCACGGATGCGCTGCGACCAGAACCACAAAAACGCTGTCGTCAATATGCCGAGCAAAGGCGAGACAAGTGCGCCCGCGAGATCGACGTGGCTTTTTGAAAATGGTTTCAACGCCGTCGCCAGCAACGCAATTAGCCAGTCCATCGGCATCGTCGTGTGCGGCGCGATGCCTTGCGGATGATTTTCAAAATCATGACGACGGATGATGGTCAACGGATGCGCAAGCACCATGCGCACGCGGGTCATCCGCGAGTAGCAGTCGGCATCGACGAAATAGACTTCTTCGTGAATGAAAATGTCGTGAAAATTGTGGCAGCGAACGAGCCCGGAAAGCAGGACGAAAAAGATCAGGGAAAACCAGGCGGCGATGGCGCGAAAAACTTGTTTGGCTCGGCTCGCAGGCTCCATCAAGGAATTGTGGGTGCGACATTTGGCAAGCGCAAGATGTTGTGGAAAATAGTCGATTTTCAATCCGCGAAAAGACTTGTGGATTTGAGCCACGTCGCCTAACTTTTCGACTCCATTTTATGCCCGAAAAAGAACCGTCCGAAAACGACATTCCGAAAGAGAAATACGACGCCTCCAAAATCGACAAACTCGAGGGGCTCGCGGGGGTCCGCCAACGCCCCGGAATGTATATCGGGCCGACGGACGAGCGCGGTTTGCACCACTGCGTTTTCGAAGTGCTCGACAATTCCATCGACGAGCATCTGGCCAGCTACTGCACCAAAATCGACGTGTCGCTGCACGTCGATGGCTCCGTCTCGATTCGGGACAACGGACGCGGCATTCCCGTGGACATGCATCCGAAGTTCAAGATGCCAGCGCTCGAACTCGTGCTCACCAATCTTCACGCGGGCGGCAAGTTTGGGCAGGGCGCCTACAAATACAGCGGCGGCTTGCACGGTGTCGGCGCGAAATGCGTCAACGCCCTCTCCGATTGGTTCAAGGTCGAAGTTTATCGCGACGCGAAGGTTTACCACATGGCCTTCGAGCGCGGGGTCACGACGCAGAAGCTGATCGTCATCGGCGAAGTCAAAAACAAAAGGCACACGGGGACGCTCATCACCTTCTTACCTGACCCGACGATCTTTACCATTACGACCGAGTTTCAGTTTGCAAAGCTTGCGGCCCGTTTGCGCGAACTCGCGTTCTTGAATCCCGGCCTCGAAATCACCCTGACCGACGAGCGTGCGGAACCAATCAGGAAAGAAACCTATCTCTATAAGTTGGGCATCGAGGAGTTCGTGCGCCAGCTTGGCGAAAACAAGCAAATCATTCACGCGAAACCGGTGGTGTTGACCGGCAGGCGTCCAGTTACCTTTAAGAACAAAGACCAGACTGAAATCACCGACGATATGATCGCGGATGTCGTGGTTCAATATAACGAGAGTTATGCCGAGCAGGTGCTTTGTTACACCAATGCCATTCCGAATCCGGACGGCGGCGCGCACTTATCCGGCTTCCGCACGGCGCTGACTCGGGCGATTAATCAATACGCACGGGGCAATGGTCTGTTGAAGGAAAAAGACCCGAACATCACCGGCGATGACGTGCGCGAAGGCCTGACCGCGGTCATTGCCGTGAAACATCCAAACCCCGGTTTCGAGTCGCAAACCAAAGTGAAGTTAGTCACTCCAGAAGTGGAAGGCATTGTCTTTAGCATCGTTTACGATGGACTGATGACCTTCTTCGATCAAAACCCGCCGGTCGCGAAAAAGGTGGTCGAGAAATCGCTTACTGCCGCCCGCGCCCGAGAGGCCGCGCGAAAGGCTCGCGAGACCGTGCGCAAAGGAGCGATGACCGGCGGCGGGCTACCTGGCAAGCTGGCCGATTGCTCAGAGCGTGATCCTACTTTGACCGAACTCTATATCGTCGAAGGTGACTCCGCGGGTGGCTCGGCTAAACAAGGACGCGACCGGCGTTTCCAAGCCATCCTTCCGATCAAGGGTAAGATCATCAACGTCGAAAAAGCGCGCCTCGACAAAGTGCTGGCTAACGACGAAATCCGCACCATGATCACCGCCGCCGGCACGGGCATCGGCGTCGGCGGGGAAGGTGCGTTCGACATTACCAAACTTCGCTACGGCCGCATCATCATCATGACCGACGCCGACGTGGACGGTTCCCACATCCGCACCTTGTTGCTCACCTTTTTCTACCGGCAAATGCCCGAGCTAATGAAACAGGGGAAGATCTATATTGCCCAGCCACCGCTCTATCTCGTTAAGCGCAAGAAACGGGAAGAGTATGTCGATGACGACGACCAATTGAATAAGATGCTTATTCAGTTCGGCTCGGATGAGATCAAGCTAAAGAACCTGGCCGATGGGAAGAGCTTCACGCCCGTGCAGCTTAAAGATATGCTGGACCTGTTGAAGAGACTCGACCGTTTTGCCGACTCCATCCGGCGTCATGGCGGCGACTTCGAGGTTTACCTCACGGAGCGCAATCCGAAAACCAGCGCGCTGCCCAAGTATCTCGTCCGCGTTCGGGAAGGTAATACGGAGTGGGTGACTTACTTCCCTGGAGAAACGGAAGTGCGTCAATTTCACGAAGAGAACGCCGATTTGAACTTATTTGAAGCCGAAGTTCCCGAGACAAATGGCGAAGGCACCGATTTGGTTCTCGAAGCGCCTAAGGACGCAAAAGAGAAGCCGGTCAAGAAGGCGGAAGGGGCGCGGCGGCGTGCAAAGCTGGTCGAACTGTTTGAGAGCACCGCAGTCGAGAAGCTGATTGCCGAGTTAGGCAAGAAAGGACTGAAGATTGAACACTTCTCCAACAGCGACCATCCCATCTTTGAACTAACGGAGGGCGAAGGGGACAAAACCACCGTGCATCCCGTCTTTGCCATTCCTGGCATTCTCCAGAAGGTCATGGAAATCGGGAAGAAGGGCATGACTATCCAACGCTTCAAAGGTCTGGGTGAAATGAATCCTAAGCAGCTCTTTGAAACCACCATGAATCCGGACAAACGCAAAATGCTGAAGGTAGAACTCAACGACGACAATGCGATTGAGGCGAACAACATGTTCACCATCCTAATGGGTGACGTCGTCGAGCCGCGCCGCCAGTTCATCGAAGACAACGCACTCAATGTGCGGAACCTGGACGTCTAGTCTAAATGTCCATTCTCAACTTGTTTTAATAGAGACAGCTTACTCTGATGTATTCCCAAAACGAAAAAGTCCAACTCGTCAACGTAGCCGAGGAAATGTCGAAGTCGTTTCTCGACTACTCGATGTCCGTCATCGTCTCTCGTGCCTTGCCCGATGCCCGCGACGGGCTGAAGCCATCTCAGCGCCGCATTCTGGTCACGATGAACGACCTCGGCGTCATGCCGAACCGCAAGCATATCAAATGCGCCAAGATCGTCGGCGACACGATGGGAAACTATCACCCGCACGGCGATCAAGCTATATATCCGACACTTGTCCACATGGCGCAGCCGTGGGCCATGCGCGAGATGCTCGTCGATGGGCAGGGTAACTTCGGCTCGGTCGAAGGCGACCCCCCAGCATCCATGCGTTACACCGAGGCGCGACTATTCCATCTGGGTGCGGCCCTGATGGTGGACATGGATAAGGACACCGTGAATTTCGTCCCGAGCTATGACGAGCGCCTGATGGAACCGACCGTCCTACCGGCGGCTTTCCCGAACTTATTGGTCAATGGCGGGACCGGCATCGCCGTGGGCATGGCGACAAATATCCCTCCGCATAATCTAAGTGAACTTATAGACGGCATTTGCGCGCAGATTGATGACCCGGATATTACTCTGGAAGGCTTGATGGTTCATGTGAAAGGTCCCGACTTTCCGACAGGTTGCATTTGCATCGGCAGCGCACCGATCAAGCAATACTTTGAAATGGGTAAAGCTTCGCTCCGCGTGCGCGGGAGGGCGGGAGTAGAGGAGGTAAAGGGCGGACGCGAGCAAATCATCATCACTGAAATCCCGTTCAACGTGAACCGGGCGGAACTGGTGAAGCGAATCGCCGAGCTGGCAAATGAGAAAGTCCTCACCGGAATCAGCGACGTGCGGGATGAGTCGGATGAAAACACCCGGGTCGTCGTCGAGTTGAAGCGCGATGCCAATCCAAAGGTGTTGCTGAACAACCTTTACAAACACACCCAACTGGAAACGAGTTTTCCGGCGGCCATGCTGGCCATCGATCACGGACGCCCGCGGTTGCTGGGCTTAAAGGACGCACTGAACTGTTATATCGAGCATCGGCGCGAAGTAATCCTCCGCCGGACGCAATTCCTCCTGCGGGAAGCGGAATCGCTCGCCGAGCGATTGGAAGCATTGCTGATCGCGCTGGCGAACCTGGATGACTTCATCAAGATCATTCGGGACTCGAATGACCGCGACGATGCGAAGGCCAAGCTGCTGGATTTGTCCTGGACGAAGAATGCCGTAGAGAAAATCGGCATCCTGATTCGAGAGGCGGCGCGGCTGGAAGGTGGCAGGTATAGGTTCAACGAGCGTCAGGTCACGGCTATCCTCGATCTAAGACTCTATCAACTCACTGGACTCGAACGCGAGAGTATCAAGAACGAATACGACGCCCTCATCGCGACGATCAAGGACTTGCTGGACATCATTGCGAAAGAGGCGCGAGTGTTAAAGATCATCAAGGATGAATTGCGGGAGATTCAGAAGAAGTACGGCAATCCCCGCCGCACGATGCTCGTGCCCGATGAAGGCGAGATCAGCATTGAAGACCTGATAGCGAATGAAGGCTGCATCATAACCATCACGCACAACGGCTTTATTAAGCGTACGGCGGTTAGTGCATTTAGCGCGCAGCGTCGTGGCGGCAAAGGTGTGATTGGCATGACGGCGCGCGTGGGCGAGGGCGAGGCGGAAGACGATTTCGTCGAGTGTCTATTCACCGCCACCACTCACGACTATCTCATGTTTTTCACCCAGAGCGGGCGCTGCTACGTTGAGCGCGTCTTTGAGATTCCCGAAGGCACCCGCGCGAGCAAAGGCCGCTCCATCGCAAACCTGCTGGAGCTAAGGAGCGAGGAAAAGATCGCCGCGACCATTCGCGTTCAAGGCCAGAAAGAAGAGAGCGATACTTGGACTGACAAGCTGCACATAGCGTTCGTCACCCGCAGCGGCATCGTTAAGAAATCCAATCTCAGCGATTTCAAAAACATTCGCAAAGGCGGCATTATCGCGATCCAAATTGAAGAAGGTGACAAGTTGATTGAAGGCAAGCTTACTAATGGCCTTGACGAGATTGTGCTCATTACACACGACGGCATTAGTATTCGTTTTAATGAAGAGGTGCTTCGTGACCAGGGTCGAAACACCGTCGGTGTCTGGGGCATTCGTCCGGAGAAGGGCGATTACGTCGTGGCCGCCGCGCTGGTGAACAACGAGGCGATGCTGCTCGTGGCGGGGGAAAATGGACTCGGCAAACGCACGAGCTTTGAAGAATACCGCCTGCAAGGGCGCGGCGGCAAAGGCATCATCACGATGAAAATCACCGAACGCACGGGCGGCGTCGCGGGCGCGCTCACAGTGCGCAGCACGGACGAACTGATGCTCATCACGACCAAGGGCAAGATGGTGCGCACACGCGTCTCCGAAATTCGCGAGGTGGGCCGCAACGCGCAGGGCGTCAAACTCATCGATCTGCGCGAGGGCGAGAAGCTCAGCGCCATCGCGCCGGTAGTGAGCGATGAAGAGGAAGCAAAAGCGGAAACCGAAGGATAGACGAGCTTGCGGGCCTAGTTATTAGCCGGGCGTTTTCGAACGGGTCCCCTTTGATCTTTTGTCAGGAGCTTCCTCGGATTTTTTTCGCTTCAATTCCGTCGTTTGGTCAGCCGCGGAGACCTTGGTTGACTCAGAAGCCGCCTCTGCTTCCGCATTGGTGTCAAAGGCCGGAATGTGTGCGTATCCGACAAAATCAACGCGCTTCTGCGGATGGTCGGGATCAACTTTGGGCATGGTGAAATCGAAGACACTTACGCCCCAGCGTGACCGGCCGTGGTAACTCCGGCCATTACTTGCGCCGACCATTACGCGACTTTTTGATTCCTTCTCGGTGCCCAGATAAATCATCGCGTGCGTGATCGGCGGATCTCGATCCGTGCTATAAGTGCCAGCCCAAAACAGCAAGTCGCCTGGCCTTAACTCATTTAGTTCAAACGACTCCACTTTTCGACTTAGCACCGCGCGAAACGCGCCCGCCTTACGCAGCCAGACATATTGGCCGCTCGCGTCGCGCGGCACGTCGGTAATCCCATTTTTTTGGAGGAGGTAATAAACGAATCCGGAGCAGTCCATCCCGCCGTTCGCCGGATCGGCCGAGCCATAAGTGTAAGTCAAGTCCTGGGCGGTCAGTGCGAGCGCCGCCTCGATCAATTTCCTCACGCGCGGCGAAGCGCCATGAAACTCAATCAGCGCATCCGAGGAGATGGTGGCGTTTGGGGCGGCCGAAGCTGGACGCGCGGACTCCGACTGCAATTTGGCCGATGGTGACGGTTTGGCCGCAGGTTTCGGGTCGGCTTGCGGAAGCGGGAGCGGTTCCGGATTTTCATCCACAACCGGGGTTTTCTGGACCGGCTTTTTTGCCGACGGTTTCGCGAGGAGTGCGTGGCTGCAAAAGATGCACACGACCAAACAGGCGGACACACGGAAAAATGTCAGGTTCACAGTCACGTTACGCGATTCCCGTGACGAATGGACGTGAACGGAATCGGGAAGTCATTTCAGTCCGGCCAATTCGCCTAACAGCGCCTCATTGAGCCCGATGCCTGCGTGAAAATTTTCCAACGGAAAGTTTTCGTTCGGCGCATGGGCGCGGCAGTCGGGAAGAGCAAGGCCGAGCAGCAGCGTGTCGGCGCCGAGGAGGTGGCGGAAAGTTTGCACGATCGGAATGCTGCCACCCTCGCGGATGAGCGCGGGTTCCGAGCCGAAAGTCTTTTGCAAAGCCCGGCGCGCGGCGAGGCCGGCGGCGGAGTTGGGGTCCGTCACGTACGGCTCGCCGCTGTGGCCTTCGGCGATTTCGAGTCGCACGGAGGGCGGGCAGTTTGCGCGCAGATGCGCTCCGACTTTTTTCAAAACGTCCGCAGGTTTTTGATCGGGCACGAGACGGAAGGTCAGCTTCGCGAAAGCTTCCTTCGGTAACACGGTCTTCGTCCCCTGCCCTTGATACCCTCCGCCGATGCCGTTGAGTTCGGCCGTTGGACGCGCCCACGTCCGTTCCGTTGAGGTGTATCCGGTTTCTCCGAAAACTGCGGGCGCGCCGGTGAGTTGCAAAATCTCGCCATCGCCCAGCGGCAGCTTTGACCACGCCGCGCGCTCCCAATCGGCGAGTGGTTGCACGTTGTCATAAAAACCGGCGACGGTCACGCGACCATCAGCATCGTGCAAAGTCGTGAGCAGGCGCGCGAGCATCAACGCGGGATTCGCGATAGCGCCGCCAAAAATCCCCGAGTGCAAATCGGTGGATGGCCCCGTTATTTTCAACTCCATCGCCGCGATCCCGCGCAAGCCGTAGGTGAATGTCGGCACGCCGCGCGCGACCATCCCGGTGTCGGACACGGCGATGATGTCGCAGCGCAACTCGTCGCGATGCGCGGCAAGAAATGGCTCCAGATTTTGACTGCCCACCTCCTCTTCGCCTTCGATGAGAAAAGTGAGATTCACCGGCAGGTCGCCGGCACGTTTTATGGTTTCCTCGACGCCGAGAATGTGCGCGAGAATCTGGCCTTTGTTATCCGTCGCGCCGCGAGCGAAGACGATGTCGTTTTCGATACGCGGCTCAAACGGCGGCGTCGTCCAAAGTTCGAGCGGATCGACCGGCTGCACGTCGTAGTGGCCGTAAATGAGGACTGTCGAACGACCGGCGCGATGGGCGTTTTTCGCGACGACGATGGGATGACCGGCAGTCGGATGAACGGTTGTGTCGAGCCCGATGCGGCGCAGTTTTTCGCCAAGCCAATTCGCGCAATCGGCCACGGATTTGTCGTGATTACTGTCGGTCGAGATGCTGGGGAAGCGGAGAAATTCGAGAAGCTGGGCGACGTGCGGATGCATGGGGAAAGGCTAATCGGCGCGGGAATTTTCGGAAGCGGGAATTAGAACGGCGCGTTCAACTCTGGTCATTCTGAAAGGAGCGGAGTGAGCACCGCAAACACGGTCCAGACGAAGAATCACCTGAACTTTTCCAAAGCGATGCCGCAAGGGTTTAGTCATGAGATTCTTCGACTCGCTGCGCTCGCTCAGAGTGACATATTCGTTAGTTTGTCAAGTGGGCGAAAGCGCCAGATGTTGTGTGCATTATTTTTGATAACCACATCATATTGTGCTTGCCGGCTTGAGGCGGCACTGTCATTTTCCCGACAATCCCTCCGAAACGCCCAATGTATCTCCAATCCCTCGAACTGTTCGGCTTCAAGTCTTTCGCGGCCAAAACCGTCCTCAATTTTCATCCCGGCGTTACTGCGATTGTCGGGCCGAATGGGTGCGGAAAATCCAACGTCCTCGACGCAATGCGCTGGGTACTCGGCGAGCAATCGGCGAAGGCGTTGCGCGGCGGCGAGATGGCCGATGTGATTTTTTCCGGCACCGATTCGCGCGCGGCACTGGGGATGGCCGAGGTGTCGCTGACGTTTGCCGAATGCGAAAAGGAACTCGGCGTGGCGTGGAACGAAGTGCGGATCACGCGGCGAGTTTTTCGCGACGGCGCGTCGGAGTATTTGCTGAACAAAACTCCGTGTCGACTGAAGGACATCCATCAACTTTTCATGGACACGGGCATCGGGCGCTCGGCGTATTCGATCATGGAGCAGGGAAAAATCGACATGATCCTGTCGTCGAAACCGGAGGATCGGCGCGCGATTTTTGAAGAAGCCGCAGGCATCACGAAATTCAAATCGCAACGGCGCGAGGCGCTGCGGAAACTCGAGGCGACGGAGGCGAATTTGCTGCGCGTCTCGGACATCATCAAGGAAGTGAAGCGGCAGATCGGCTCGCTGCAACGGCAGGCGGGAAAGGCGCGGCGGTATCAGTCGTTGCTGTCGGATTTGCGGATGCTGGAAACGCACGCGGCGAAGCGTCAGTTCGACACGCTCGAAGAGCAGCGCGCGGCGGCGGCGGCG
>JANXWU010000479.1 GCA_025350985.1 Spartobacteria bacterium
CAGGCCGAGGAAATCCTGGCTTGGAATTCAAATACAGTAGGTGAACTTGCTAGCCTATTGGTTATGGCCAAAGTTCCTCGCTTTGATAATAATCTATTAACAGGTTATGCCGAAGAATATCGGCACTACACAATTACGCTCGAGGGGTTGCTGATTGAGAAGTACGAGCAAGTTGAGGAAAATGGAATTTCGGCTGATAATCTACTTAGTAGTAGACTTATACCAGGGCTATTCGAAATCCCCTTCGTTATCTTCGAACTTAACCAATCTCTCTTGACCGACGTTGCCGATTATCAGATTGCATTGATGAATCTGGAATCTTCGGATATTGCCTATTTGGTTAAGGCCAATTTTCCGTTCTATGTCGAAGAATACGACACGATTACGGAGAATTATAATAACTTTGCCCAAGGCGATCAACCTGCTGTCGATGTCGGTACTACTCAAGGACGCCGCTATCCGAAGGGTCTCAATCAACCCGCGTTCATTAATCCATCATCAGAACCGCTCAAGGCGGCTATGGCAAAAGAAGAGCAGATTAAAGCCGATATCAAACGGATCATTAATCTCAACTTGTCTACGCTTGAGAATCGCCATGCGTCGGCCGAATCTAAGAAGGCCGATGAGACGCCAATGGAAGCTGGGATGACGGCCATCGCCAACATTATGCAAATTGGTGAGAACCAGATTTTGAAGATGTGGCTTTATTTTCAGGGCCTAACAGATCCGTCTGCTAATGTGACCTATCCCGAGAATATGGCCGCTTCATCTGCGGCGGAACGACGGGAATCGGCCAAAGAAATACTCGCGTTAGTCAATGTGTTTCCCTCAATTACGGCTCGTAAGAATCTGCTTCGGCAAGCCGCTATTGAGTTGTTCGACAATGACAAAGTCATTGATCAGGAAATTGCAACGGCCAAATATATGACTAGCGATTACATTCAAGTCGGCCATGACATTGATAATGGGCTAGTGACTAAGGAAACAGCTAGTTTGGCCAGAGGATATGACCCCGCAGAGGCAGCTTTGGCGAAGTCTGAACATCTAGAATCGGTAGCGGCCATTTATGCGGCACAGGTGAAGCTAGACCCAGCTGCTACGATGGTTGATAAGTTCAATCCTAGTAAGGACACGAATCCCAAAACGACATTGACCGATACGTTACCGTTGCCATTACCAGGAAAAGAAAATGCACATTAAGAATTTTGCATCAACGACGTTATCTGGTGCAGCTACTAATGTTGATACTTCGCTTTCAGTGACATCTGGAGCTGTATTTCCGGCCGCTCCATTTACTGTCGTACTTAATAATCTAGAAGTTGTTCTTTGCACGGCTATTTCTAGCAACACACTTACGGTTGTTCGTGGGCAGGAAAGTACGACAGCTATAGCCCATGCTAGTGGCGTATCGGCTATATCGGGCCTAACGACGGGCGTGTTGATGGCCGTATTGGGCGAATATGAATATGGTAATAACGCATATCCATTAAGTCCCATAACTATTGGGTCATGGACCGCTCATAACTCGGTTACGGCTAGTCAGGCTGGCCAAGGTATCCTGATAACTGGGGATGGTACTACTGGGGATAACTTTCGTTATCTACTCAAGTCTATCAGTGGAACCGTATTTACGATCAAGATGACTCATGCCGGTAACCTCATGAGGCAATATATATTCCCAGTTATCGGACTTAAGGAAAGCGCGACTAACAAATTAATAGTACTGGGGCCGCTACTTAGTAATACAGATGTTACCCTTGCCATCCTGACTTATACGTCTGATGCCAGTGGGGCATCCTTCGTGGCTCGGTATAATTATGTATTCTCAGATGTTTATTTCCTGCGAATTTCAATTGTTTCTACTAATCTAGTTTTCGCTTATTCTATTGATGGGACTACGTATTACAATCTTACCACGGTAGCTATCACAGGGGCATTTACAACTGCCGCTGACCAGATCTTCTTTGGCCTGAATTGCACTTATTCTACGACAACACCGCTAGCGCAATGCCTATTCCTTGGTTATAACGAATCCTAACAGCCCTGGAGACAGGAATGTTTCCAGTCGAATTTGGAAAACTACCCTTTGGTAGTAGTAGTAATCAACCTATTGGCTTTGGTAGCCTCTTGACGTTATCTGGTTCATTTGTATCTAATAGTAAAAATGGCGTCTTTCAATCTAATTGGCCATTCGTTAGCAGATTTACGGGGTCAATAGGTAAATCTGGCTCATTTGGATCGACGTTAACGTTTACGCAGACATGGGGCACGGTGCCTATTGTTGGCCATTTCGGTTCCAGTCTCGCATTGAGTGGGTCGTTTAATTCGAATGGGACATTTAATCGTACATTCCAA
>JANXWU010000503.1 GCA_025350985.1 Spartobacteria bacterium
ACTTGCTAACAAGCGAGTTTCACTTCAATCCATGCTCCTTCATTTTCCGGCGCAGAAAATCCGCCGACTCGCGCAGGTGCTCCATGCCGACTTTCGGGTCTTCGCCGTCTTCGATGCTGATCCAGCCTTGGAAGTCGGCGCTTTTCAAAATGGAAAAGATTTTGTCGTAGTCGTTCAGCCCGCGACCGATCACGCCGTGGCGCAAAATCGGCGCGTAGCCAGTCTGCGGGTGCGCTTCCATTTTTCGCAAATCCTCCGCCGTGCCGCCCTCGAACCAGCGGTCGCTCGCGTGCATCGTGACGACGCGGTCCTTCACCGCTTCGAGCAGCGCGATGGGATCGTCGCCGGCGATGATCGCGTTTGACGGATCGTAGTTCACACCAAACCAAGGGCTGCGTGGGATCGCGTCCAGCAGCTCGAGAAACACGTCCATTTTTTGCGCGAACTCGGGGAAGCGCCAGAAGCCGTCTTTGTAGTGATTTTCCAAAACCAAAACGACGCCATGCTTCTCCGCGTCGGGCAAAAGTTCGGTGATGCATTCGACGGTGAATCGAATGCCCTCTCCGCGCGAAACATCCTCGCGCCGCTGGCCGCTCAACACGCGGCAAAACTTCCCGCCGAGCGCGGCGGTGACTTCGATTGCGTGCCTTTGTTTATGGACTTCTTCCCGGCGTTTGCCTTCCTCATTTTGGGTGAAGTCCGGCGAGTAGCACATCATCGGAATCGTCAACCCGCGGGCCTCGACGCGTTCGCGGATTCGCTGCAAACCAGGCCAGTCATTCTCCGGCGTGAAGCCCCAATAAAACTCGAGTCCATCGAGGCCGAGTTGGTCGGCGGCGAGGTCGATCCATTGCTCGACCGTCATCGAGTGATGAACGCACAGGTCGTTGAGAAAACATTTTGGAAAGGCGGCGAGCGGCATGGGGAAGCGGTCCAGATTAGTCGGCTCCCGTACCGCCGCAACGCAATCACAAAGCCGTTCTCCAGTCGGGAAGAAGTTTGCGACCGGCACCGGCCGTCCGCTACAACGGGCAGCATGAACATCAAGCGCCTGTTTCTCGCCATTCTCGCAGGGTTCGTTTTCATTACGGGCAGTGACATGCTGGTGCATGGGGTGTGGCTGAAGCCGGTTTACAAAGCGACGATGCACTTGTGGCGCAGCGAAGTGGAAATGAACCGCTTGCTCGGTTGGATGTTCGCCGCGCAATTTCTCTGCGCGCTGACTTTTGTCCTGCTGTGGGCTGCGGGCTTTGCGGAACGCGGCACGATGGGGCGCGCGTGTATTTTTGGCGTGATCATGGGACTCTTCGGGCAGGTGAACACGCTGGTGATGTACGTCGTCATGCCACTGCCCGCGGAGATTCCGGTGAAGTGGTTTGTCAGCGGCATGGCGCAGGCGGTGGTGCTCGCCGTCGTCACGTTTTTCGTTTACAAACCCAGACGAAAATAGCGCTTGCGCCGGCAGGGCGAGCCTGCTTGATTCACCGCTCCCAAGCGCGAATCCAAAATCGCTCCGTTGGTCCCTGGGCCGAAACCTGCATGGTCGAAGCCGCACGCGTCAGGGGTAACCCGGAGCAAGCAAATTGAGTGATTTTTTGATTTTTTGACTTGTCGATTTCCCAGCCGGTGCGCTGCGGATTCATCGATAAATCAATCAGTCAACCAATCCGCAAACCCATCACCATGGCTATCCGTTTAGGTCGTTTTGAAATGCCGCAGCGTCTGACCAAGGACGACTCGTCGGCCACTGAAACTTACGCAAAATTCACCGCCGAACCGTTTGAACGCGGCTATGGCCACACGCTCGGCAATTCGCTCCGCCGCGTGCTGCTGTCCTCGCTCGAGGGCGCCGCCATCACGACGGTGAAAATCAACGGCGCGAACCACGAGTTCGGCACGCTGCCGCACGTCGTTGAGGATTGCACCGACATCGTGCTCGCCTTGAAGAAGATCAAGTTCAAGGCCAGCGACCATGAAGTGCGCCGGCTCAATCTTTCGGTGAACAAGGAAGGCGAGATCACAGCGGGCGACATCACCGAGGTCGCGGGCTGCGAGGTGCTGAACAAGGACCAGCTCATCTGCACGCTCGACAAGAAGCACAAGTTCGACGCGGAACTGGAAGTGAAAGTGGGACGCGGCTTTGCGACCGGCGAAGACAACAAACGCGCCGACATGCCGATCGGGATGATTGCGATCGACTCGATTTTTTCGCCCGTGACCCGCGTGAAATACGCGGTGGAAAACACGCGCGTCGGCCAGCGCACCGATTACGATAAGCTCGTTTTGGAAGTGTGGACGGACGGACGCATCACCCCGGAAGAGGCTCTGTTGCAGGCCTCCGCGATTTTGCGCAAGCATCTCGACCCCTTCGTCGGCTACGACGAAAACGCGGTGGAGTTCGAGGAAAAAGCGCCGGAAGTGACGCAGGAAAATCTCAAGCTCAAGAAGCTTTTGAACATGAGCGTGAACGAAATCGAACTGAGCGTGCGCGCGGCGAACTGCCTCAACAACGCGAACATCACGAGCGTCGGCCAGTTGTGCCAAAAGACCGAAGCCGAGATGCTCAAGTATCGGAACTTCGGCAAGAAATCGCTCAACGAAATCAAGGACAAACTGCAACAGCTCGGCCTCAGCCTCGGCATGAAAATCGAGGGCGCGCTGGTCGAAGCCCCTGCCTTGGCGGAAGCGAAAGTCGAGTAACGAAATTCAACCGGAAGCCCATCGATGCGACACAAAAACAAAACGGTTAAACTCGGTCTCAGCCAAAGCCATCGCAACGCGCTGTTCGCGAATCAGCTTTGCAGCTTGATCGAGGAAAGCCGGATCAAGACCACGTTGGCGAAGGCAAAGGCGGTGCGTCCGCTAGCCGACAAACTCATCACGCTGGCGAAGAAAAACACGCTGGCGGCACGGCGGCATGCGCTCGCACTTTTGCACAGCAGCAGCCAGCGCACGGAAAAAGCCGTCGCGAAATTGTTCGCCGAGGTGGCGCCGCGCTCGGCGTCGCGGCAGGGCGGCTATTCGCGGATCATCAAGCTGGGTTTCCGCAACAGCGACGCTTCGCGGATGGCTCTGCTCGAGTGGGTCGATGCACCCGCGCCGGTGGAGGAGCCCGAGATCGAGGTGACGCCGAAGTCCAAAGCCAAAAAGACGAAATCGTCCGAGACCACGCCGGAGGAAAAGGCCGAGTCAAAAAAGAAGACTCCACGCAAACCGAAGGCGAAATCGGAAGGCGAAGAAAAAGGGTCGGAGTAGCTGTTTTTTCAACGGCAAGAATTC